>JAICJG010000071.1 GCA_025928585.1 Rhodanobacteraceae bacterium | reverse complement strand
GTGGACGGCGAAGTCGACCACCTGCCCGAGCAGGCGTTCTACATGGTCGGCGGCATCGAGGACGCCATCAAGAAGGGCGAGGCGATGAACGCCGCCGGCGAAAAGAAGGCGGCGTGACAAAAACCGGGATTGGGGAATCAGGATTCCGGATTCGGAAGAGCTCGCAACTTGGCGAGGACCTGCTCTAACCAACCCGAATCCCGTCGAGCGAGCAAAGCGAGCCAGAAATGACCACCATCCATTGCGACATCGTCAGCGCCGAAGCCGAGATCTTCCGCGGCGAGGCGTCCATGGTCATCGCCAGCGGCGAAGCGGGCGAGCTCGGCATCGCGCCGCGCCACGAGCCGCTGCTGACGCGCCTGAAGCCGGGCCAGGTCGAAGTCATCGGCGAGGACGGCAAGCGGCAGTCGTACTACGTCTCCGGGGGCATCCTCGAGGTGCAGCCGAATGTGGTGACGGTACTCGCCGACGCCGCGCTGCGCGCCGACGAAATCGACGAGGCTTCCGCCAAACGCGCCAAGGAAGAGGCCGAGCGCATCCTCGAGAACCGCGGCGATGCCAAGACCGTCGAGCAGGCGCAGGAACAACTGACCCAGGCGGTCGCCCAGTTGCAGGCGCTCGAACGCCTGCGGCGCAACCTGCAGCACTGATCGCGGGACCCGCCAAGTCGCAGCATTCGGCGTAGGCCGGCTCAAGGAACGCGCCGACGGCGCTGGCGCGGGACGCGTGCCGGTTCGGACCGCGCTTTGAATCGGCCTGCCACTGGCTGGCCGGACCTCCCGACAGGTGCCGCCGCGGCGGCTTTGCGCTATGGTGTGCGGCCCTGAGGGAGCATCGTGATGGCCGATCCGCTGCACGTGATCGTCCTCGCCGCGGGCGAGGGCAAGCGCATGAAGTCGCTGTTGCCCAAAGTGCTGATGCCGCTGGCCGGCAAGCCCATGCTTGCGCATGTCCTGGAAAGCGCCCGCGCATTGCGGCCGGAAGGCCTGCACGTCGTGTACGGCCATCGCGGCGAACAGGTGCGCGCCGCATTCACCCGCGACACCGACATCCATTGGGTACACCAATCCGAGCAACGCGGTACCGGACACGCCGTGCGGCTGGCCTTGCACGATATTCCCGATCCGGCGTGCATCCTGGTGCTGTACGGTGACGTGCCGCTGCTGCGCGCGGAAACCTTGTCCGAGCTCGTGCATACCCACGCGGAACTCGCGGTGCTCGCGGCCGAACTCGACGACCCGACGGGCTACGGTCGGGTGCTGCGGGACGGCCTCGGGCGGGTGCGCGCGATCGTGGAGGAGAAGGACGCGGATGAATTCCAGCGCGGCACGGGCGTCGTCAATACCGGCGTCACGTTCGCCGCATCCGCGCAGTTGCGGCGCTGGGTGGACCAGCTCTCCGCAGACAACCAGCAGGGCGAGTTGTACCTCACCGACATCTTCGCGCAGGCCGCGGACGAGGGGAGTCCCGCGGACGTCGTGATGACCGCCGACCCGATCGAGGCTTTCGGTGCGAACGACGCCGCGCAGCTTGCCGAGCTCGCAGCCTACCTGCGGCGGCGTGACGCAAGGCGACTGATGCTGGAAGGCGTGCGCATCGCCGATCCTGCGCGGTTCGACCTGCGCGGACATTTCAGCCACGGGCGCGACGTCGAGATCGATGTGGATGTGATCCTGGAAGAAGGCGTCACGCTCGGCGATGGCGTCACGATCGGGCCGTTCTGCCGGCTGCGCAACGTCAATCTCGCGGCCGGCACCGAAGTGCTGGCGCATTGCGATCTCGAGGGCGTCACCACCTATGGCGCCTGCCGGATCGGTCCGTTCGCGCGCCTGCGTCCGGGCACCGAACTCGGCGCCGGCTCGCACGTCGGCAACTTCGTCGAAACCAAGAAGACCCGGCTTGGCGAGGGCAGCAAGGCCAATCACCTGAGTTACCTGGGCGATGCCCGGATCGGGGCCGGCGTCAACATCGGCGCCGGCACCATCACCTGCAACTACGACGGCGTCAACAAGCACACCACGGCCATCGGCGATGGCGCGTTCATCGGCTCCAACACCTCACTGGTTGCGCCGGTCCGCATCGGCGAGCGCGCAACCATCGGCGCCGGTTCCACCATCACTGCAGACACTCCGCCGGACCAATTGACGTTGGCTCGCGGCCGGCAGATCACCATCAAGGATTGGCAGCGACCGAAGAAAAAGGAATAAACAAAACCGGGGTCAGAGTGCAATTTCGGGCCCCTGCTTTGCGCAGAGCGCGGGCGACTCCGCGAAATTGCACTCTGACCCCGGTTTTTACCCGAAGCGCCACCCATCGATCTCGACCAGCAGTTCCTTGCGGCAGATGTCGCCGTGCAGGAGGACGCACGGCACCGCGGGGTCGAGGTGCCGTGCCAGCGCCGCGCGTACCGCGGGTGCATCCTCGCGGTGGCGCACATAGACCTTGAGCGGCGATTCGGCGTCGAATGCAGGCAGGCCGGAGCGCTCCAGCAACATGCCGAGGTTGGCAAAGGTCTCATCGGCCTGCGCGCCGACGTCGCCGTGGTGGTGCGACGCGTGGCCGATCACGGCCGCGGTGCCCGAGATGGCGAGTGCGAAGTTCGGCAGCCGCATCGCGCGGGCGAAGCTCGGCGCCGTGGGCCCGTATTCGCGCGGATACTTCCAGGCGCTCACTTGACGCGGGTTTTCCAGCGCAACCCCGGGCTCGGCCGCGCTCAGCGCGTAGACCTGCAGCAGTCCCCGCGGCCCATGGTGACCGATCGCGGTCGCGGCCGGATAGCGGGTGACGGCGTGCGCCGCGAGTCCCTGCGCACGGCCGCTGCAGAACAGGCGGTAGCGTTCGGCATCGCCGGCGCCGGCGTTGATGGCGTCGAGATAATTCCAGACACGTTGCAGGTGACACTCGGGCGAAGCACGCACGTGCTCGATCAGGAGTTGGTAGGCGCGCTTGCTCGCCGCCTCGATGCCGTCGGCGCATGCCTCGTCGAGCTCGATCGAGGCGAACCGCCATCCGCCGCCCGTGGCCCAGCGGAGCTCGCCGCACGAACCGCTGCTGACTTCCGCGTCAACCGACCAGCATTCGCGCGGCAAGTCGCCGGCCAGCAGTGGCAGCGGTACCCGCAGGTGCCGGGGGTCGGATCCGGGCGCGCCGGCTCCACCGAAGCTGAGGACCGCGAGGGTGGACGTCCGCTCCAGGAGCACCTGCGCCGGTTCGTCGCGATACGAGACCTGCAACGCCGCGATTTCCCCCAGCGTGCCGTGTCGTCCTTGTCGTCGCGCCGCGTGGGGGCCGTGCATCTCACCAAGCATCCTGTGTCAAACGGGTCATGTTACACTAAACGGTTGATTCGATGACCTTGCGGAGTCGCGGAGCATGACCAATCAGACCCCTGCGGAGCAGGAGCTGGCGAAGCTGATCGTCGAGAACCTCAATCTCGAAAACGTTGCACCCGAAAGCATCGATCCCGACGCGCCATTGTTCGGCGGCGAGCTGGGGCTCGATTCGATCGACGCGCTCGAACTTGCGCTCGTGGTTTCCAAGCGCTACGGCATCCAGTTGCGCTCGGATAATCCCGACAATCGGCGGGTGTTCGGGTCGTTGCGGGCACTCTCCGAACACATCGAATCGAGCCGGACGGCGGCGTAACTGTTGCGAGCATCGCGCTCGCCTCTCCATTGTTTTTGCGATCCCTGATCGCTGCTTCGTTCCGTTCCAGTTCGAACCAACGGCCTCCAGCGGCCACTTGCATCAGAACGGCCTTCCGGGCCTGACTTTTCACAACCGCCGCCACGTACCACCGGTGGAAGGTTTGGGCCGCTCGCCACTATCGCTGCTGCGGCGAATCGTCCCCCAACTGGAACTTCGCGCGCAGCGTGCGATAGTGCTGCAGCTGCGCCGCGAATTGCTGTGTGGCGTTCCCAAGGTCGGTGCGCCGCCGCGCCAGTGCATTGCGCTCGCCGTTGACGGTCTGGCGCTGGTCGGCGATGCGCTTGTTGACGTACGGCGGGACCGGTTTTCCGGATTGTTCGATGTCCGCGGCGTGCGCGAGCAGCTGGGTGAGCGAATCCTCCTGGCTGCGCAGGTTGGTCTCGAGAGTTCCGATATCGGTCTGGATCTGGTGCAGCTGCGCCTGCTGCGACCGCTCGAGGTCGCGCTCGGTCGGATACGCCGCCAGCATCTGGGCGTCCGCCACCTTGCGTTGTTGCGCTTCGCGCCGGGCCGCCGACTCGCGTTCGACGACCGCCGCTGCGGCACGGCGCTCGGTCGGCGTCAATTCGCGCGAGACATGGCGCACCACGATGCCCTGGCCGTTGACGATGTCGTAGCCTCCGGGCAGCGCGGACGCGGGAATCGTATCGCCGAAATGCACCACGCCGGAGGCGTCCTTCCAGCGGTAATGGGTGGTCGGCGTGACATCGGTCCCCGCCAACGCGGCCGTGGCCAGGCCGGACCCGATCAGGACGGAGGACAACACGATCAGGATGACGCGGCGCATCACGGTCTCCGGAAGGCACACCAGTATAGGACCAGCCTCATGCAAGATCCGGACCCGGGAGGGAGCGGCCGGCGACGCCGTAACGGTCGCGGTACGCGGCGAGCCGGTCCCGCTGGGCGGCCAGATCGGGCCGTTGGCCGGCGTAGTCCAGCAGGTCGGCGAGGCCGACGATGGTGACCGCCGGCACGCCCTCGTCGTGGGCCAGTTCCTGGGTTGCAGAAGCGACGCCTTGCCCGCGCTCCTCCCGGTCGAGCGCGATCAGGACGCCGGCGACCTGGGCGCCCGCGGCCCGGATCAGCGTCAGTGCTTCGCGCACCGCGGTACCCGCGGTGATCACATCATCCACGATCAGCACCCGGCCCCGAAGCGGCGCGCCCACGATCGTGCCGCCTTCGCCGTGGTCCTTGCCCTCCTTGCGGTTGTAGGCCCACGGAACATCACGGCTGTGGCGCCGCGCCAAGGCGATCGCGGTGGCCGCCGCCAGTGGAATGCCCTTGTAGGCGGGCCCGAAGAGCATGTCGAAGGCGATCCCGCTGCCCACGGCCGCGGCGGCATAGGCTTCGCCGACGGCAGCCAGCGCGAGGCCGCTATCGATCTTGCCCATGTTGAAGAAGTACGGGCTCAAGCGGCCCGATTTCAGGGTGAACTCGCCAAACCGCAGCACGCCGCGCTCCAGGACGAGGTCGAGGAAGGATTGTTGGTGGGGTTGGAGCACGGGAGCGGGGAGCAGGGAGCAGGAAGCGTGATGATAAAGCTTCGCGCCTGCCGTTACGCAGATGCGTGTTGGCTCTTCACGTATCCGGTACGCTCTCGCCCTGCTCCCTCTACCCTGCTCCCTGCTTTATGAGAATCATTTCCTTCAACGCCAACGGCATCCGTTCGGCCGCCCGCAAGGGCATCTTCGATTGGCTGGCGACGCAAAACGCCGCCGTCACCTGCATCCAGGAAACCAAGTCGCAGGAGCACCAGCTCACCGACGGCATGTTCCGTCCGGACCAGCATCATTGCTTCTACCGCGACGCCGTGACCAAGAAGGGCTACAGCGGCGTGGCGATCTACGCAAAGCGCGAGCCCGACGAAGTGCTCACCCGGATCGGCTGGGAGCCGCTGGACGACGAGGGCCGCTACATCGAAGCGCGCTTCGGCAATCTCTCGGTGGTGTCGCTGTACGTGCCGTCGGGCTCGTCCGGCGAGGAACGCCAGAAGTTCAAGTTCGAGGCGATGAAGAAGCTGCGCAAGATTTTCGACGCCTGGCTCGCGAGCGGCCGCGAGTACGTGCTGTGCGGCGACTGGAACATCGTGCGCAGCGAACGCGACATCCGCAACTGGAAATCCAACCAGAAGAATTCCGGCTGCCTGCCGGAAGAGCGCGCGTGGTTGAACGCGCTGATCGCCGATCCGCACGGGGACGGCTCGCCCGCGCCGAAACACGGTTGGCTGGACAGCTTCCGGGTGGTGAAGCCGGACGACGTGGAATACACCTGGTGGTCCAACCGTGGCGCCGCGCGCGCCAACAACGTCGGCTGGCGGATCGATTACCAGATCATCACGCCTTCGCTGCGCGAACGCGTGCGCGGTTGCACGATCACGCCCGTCCCCCGGTTCTCGGACCACGCGCCGTACGCGGTGGATTACGCGGAATGAGTGAGGCGGCCACGCCGGCAGCTCGCCCGCAGCGAATGCCGATATGGAAAGCGTTCACGCAGCCGGCGGCGTGGACGATGTTCTTCTTCGGGTTCTCGTCCGGGCTGCCGTTCCTGCTGGTCAGCGGCACCCTCGCCTACTGGCTGCACGCGCGCGGGATGGAACTGAAAGACATCACCATGATCGCCAGTGCCAGCCTCGCCTACGAATTCAAGTTCGTCTGGGCGCCGCTGCTGGATCACTGGCGGCTGCCGGGCTTTGCGCGGCTGGGGCAACGCCGCGGCTGGCTGCTGCTGGGCCAGTGCGGCGTCACCGGCGGGATACTCGCCATGGCGGCACTGGCGCCGGACAGCATCGGCGTGTTCATCGTGGTGACGCTGTGCGTCGCGTTTTTCGGCGCGACCCAGGACAGCGCGATCGATGCCTACCGCATCGAGATCGTGCCGGCGGAAGCACAGGGACCATTGGTCACCACGTACGTGCTCGGTTATCGGGTCGGTTTCATCCTCTCGGGCGGCATCGCGCTCATCATGGCCGACCACATGTCGTGGAGTGTGGTGTACGTCGCAATGGCCGCATGCATGTCGATTCCGATCATCGCCAATCTGGTGGCCAAGGAGCCGCAGGCGCATCGGTTGCACGCGAAGCGATGGGCCGAAGCCATGCGTCAGGGTGTAGTCGAACCCTTCGTGGATTTCTTCCGCCGCTATGGCTGGTTGCTGGCGCTGGTGACGCTGCTGTTCATCCTGCTGTTCAAGATTCCGGAACAGGCGACCATCGGCGGGATCGTGAGTCCGTTCTACCGCGAGATGGGTTTCAGCAGGACCGCGATCGGCACGATCACCAAGGGCTATGGGGTGTTCATGGGGATCGCCGGCGTGTTCGTCGGCGGCATTGCGGTGGAACGCTTCGGTATCAGGCGCAGCCTGCTCGCCGGAATCATCTTGTGTGGATGCAGCAACTTCCTGTACCTGTGGCTGATCGGCAACCAGGGAAACCTGGCCGTGCTGACGGGGGTCATTTCCGGCCTGAATTTCACGCTGGGCTTCCTCGGACCGCCAGCCGTGGCATTCCTGTCCGCGCTGGTGAGCGTCCAGCACACGGCGACCCAATACGCGTTGTTGTCGTCGCTGGTGAACCTGCCCGGCAAGCTGCTCGGCTTCTTTGCCGGCGGCATCGTGATGGCGACCAGCTACGGTTTCTATTTCGCCTTGACCGTGGTGGCGGTGCTCCCCGCGGTGTTGCTGTTCCTGTGGCTGGAACCGCGCCTGCGCCCGCACATCGCAGGGGTTCAGTCCGGTGGCGCGTAGATTGCACCCAGGATGCGCGGTCCGCGCGCACCGGTGACGCCCGGCAGGTTGCCGGGGACGCCTTCCAGCCGCGCCCGCGCCAGCCACGCGAAGCCGACGGCTTCCACGAAATCCGGATCGAGGCCGAGCGCGGCGGTGGTCTCCAGTTTCGCCTCGGGCAGTTCGGCGCGCAGCGCGTCCATGAAGGCGGCGTTGTGCACACCGCCGCCACAGGCATACACCTCGCGGACGCCCGGCCCGTGCGTCCGCAGGCCCCGGGCAACGCTGCAAGCGGAAAGTTGCAGCAAGGTGGCCTGAACGTCGGCGGGCTCGATTCCGTGGGGCAAGCGCGCAGCCAGCCAGTCGAGATTGAAATACTCGCGGCCGGTGCTCTTCGGCGGCGCGGCGGTGAAATAGGGATCAGCGAGCAGGCGTTCCAGCAGCGCCTGGTCCGCGCGTCCGCTGCGTGCCCAAGCTCCGCCGTCGTCGCAAGGGATGCCCCGAACGTTTTGCGACCATGCATCGAGCAGGCAATTCGCAGGTCCCGTGTCGAATCCCCGGACCGGGTGGCCCGGGACCAGCAGCGTGAGATTGGCGATGCCGCCGAGATTCAGTATCGCGCGCGGGACCTTCGCATCGGCGAGCACCGCCGCGTGCAGCGCCGGCAGCAGGGGCGCACCCTGGCCGCCCGCCGCGACATCGGCGCGGCGAAAATCCGCGACCGTGACGATTCCGGTGCGTTCGGCAATGACGTTGGGATCGCCGAGCTGCAGCGTGAACGGATGCGGTCCGTCGGGGCGGTGGCACGCGGTCTGGCCGTGCGAGCCGATCGCCTCCACGTCGCCGGGAGCCACGCCCGCATCCCGCAGCAGCGTCGCTGCGGCTGCGGCAAACCGTTCGCCGATTTCCACATCGAGACGGCCGAGGCCCTCCAGCGTGAGTTCGGCACGATTCCGTGCCAGCGCCAGCACCCGCGCGCGCAGGTCCTCCGGGTACGCGAACGTGCGCGCGGCCAGCACCTCCAGCCGTGGCGCGAAACCGACCAGCGCGGCGTCGATGCCGTCGGCGCTGGTGCCCGAAATCAGCCCCAGGTAGAGCGGCCGCCGACGCGGATCATGCATGGCGCTTCCGGGTCACCTGGTCCATTGCGTCAGGAGCAAGGTCGAGCCGTCATTGGACAACCGCCCGATCGGACGGTTGCAGGTGCGGGGATGCTTGCGAAGCGCTCGCCTGCGCGACACCATGGGTTCTCCGCGATGATGCCAGCCGCCGACGGCGTCAGTTGGTCGCCGCCACGTCGGAATGGCCGGTGTCGACCCGCGCGAGACGCTGGGTTGCGGTGTCGATCATCTGGATGCGGGCGACCATCGGTGCGGTCTGCGCCTTGAACTCGGCCATCAACGTACCCGAAAGCGGCTGCGGCTTCGGCATCGTGACGGTGAGCGGATTCTCGGGCTTGCCGTTGACCCACACCTCGTAATGCAGGTGCGGACCGGTGGCCCAACCGGTCTGCCCGACGTAGCCGATGACCTCGCCCTGGGTCACGTGCGAACCGACGTGAAGACCCTTGGCGAAGCGCGACATATGACCATAGCCCGTGGTGTACGTCGGGGTGTTGCGGATCTTGATGAGGTTGCCAAAACCGCGCGAATGACCGCGAAACACGATGACGCCGTTGCCGGCCGCGTGGATGGGCGTGCCGGTGGGCGCGGCATAGTCGATGCCGGCGTGCAACCGCCGTTTGTCGAGAATGGGATCCACGCGCATCCCGAAGCGCGAGGAAATGCGCGTGAACGATACCGGGGTGCGCAGCAGCGCCTTTCGCAGCGGACGTCCGTCCGCGCTGAAATATGCCACGCTGCCGTCGGACTGCTTGAATCGGTAGGCGGTATAACGATGGCCGTCGTTGATGAATTCCGCGGCGATGATGTCGCCGCCGTGCACGTATTGGCCGTTGCGGTAGACATCGTCGTAGACGACGGTGAAGCGGTCGCCTTGCTTCAGGTCCTTGATGAAGTCGATGTCGTACTTGAACACGTCGGCGAGCTTCAGGACCATGGTTTCCGAGAGCCCCGCCTTCTCGCCGGCCGCGAACAGCGATCCTTGCACCACGCCGTGGGCGAAGTGCATGCGCCGTTCGACGGGCAGCGTCGTGACCTGCGCGTGCAGGCTGCCGTCAGTCTGCGCCGTCAGGGTCACCTCGGTGCCCGCGTCGGGACTGTAGCGGAACCCGTCGAGGTGTCCCTTGGCGCCGATCAGGAATCCGAGCTGGTCACCGGGGTGCAGGGTGTTCAGCGCACCGGTGTCCTTGCCGCTGGCCATCACGCTGGCGAGGTCGGCACCCGACAGTCCCTGACTCTGGAAGATTTCGGACAGCGTCTCGCCGGGTTCGACGTCGACATTCTTCCAGGTGGCGGCGACCGGCCTGGCGGCTTCCTTGGGCGCCGGCGGCAGCGCCAATGTGAGGGTTTCCCGCGCGGGTTTCGACGCGTGATGCCGCATGACGTTCGCCCACGCGGGAATGCCGAGCAGCGTCAGCAGCGCCAACAGGAACGCGCCGCCACCGAGTACCCAGCGTTCGCGCCACCAGCGGAATGCGATCGCCGGCGTTTCGCCACGGAACGACCAGTGCGCAACGCGTGCGTAGAAACGGGAATGACAATGACGGGTTTTGCGACGGATCGCTTGATGGTGTGCGGCGTGCGTGGTGGCGACGCGACGGAGTTGGCGATCCATCGGAAGGTCCCAGAAGACGGCGGAAGACAGGGGCGAAAATGCGGAACGGGTCGTACCATAGCGGCCTTGTGAAGGCTGCGTCAATGCCTTGTTTCACAAGTATTTGCACGCGGTTTCACGATTAACGGATAATTAACCGGGATGTCACTCTCGGGGCATGATGCAGCTCCGATTTCTGCACGCGAACTCTTTCGGGACCCACGATGCCTTCGAAGCGAGATGCCCTGCCCCTGATCCATCGCGGTGCCGTCGACGTGCTCAAGGAGGAAGAACTCGAGGCGCGGCTCGCACTGGGCCGACCGCTGCGCATCAAGGCCGGGTTCGACCCCACCGCGCCGGACCTGCACCTCGGTCACACGGTCCTGCTCAACAAGATGCGACAGTTCCAGGACCTCGGACACACCGCGATATTCCTGATCGGTGATTTCACGGGGATGATCGGCGACCCCACCGGCAAGAACGTCACCCGCAAGCCGCTCACCCGCGAAGAAGTGCGGGCGAACGCCGAAACGTACGCGAGCCAGGTCTTCAAGGTACTGGACCGCGAGCGCACCGAGGTGCGTTTCAACTCCGAATGGTTCGCCAAGATGGATGCTTCGGACATGATCCGGCTGGCGGCCCAGCACACCGTGGCACGCATGCTGGAGCGCGACGATTTCTCGAAGCGCTTCAAGGCGGAGCAGCCGATCGCGATCCACGAATTCCTGTATCCGCTGGTGCAGGGCTACGACTCGGTGGCGCTCGAGTGCGACGTGGAGCTGGGCGGCACCGACCAGCGTTTCAATTTGCTGGTTGGGCGCGGGATGCAGGAGCACTTCGGGCAGCCGCCGCAGATCGTCCTGACGATGCCTTTGCTCGAAGGCATCGATGGGGTCCAGAAGATGTCGAAATCGCTCGGCAACTACATCGGCATCGACGAACCGGCAATCGACATGGTGACCAAGACCATGAAGATCGGCGACGAACTGATGTGGCGCTGGTTCGAATTGCTGAGCTTCGAGGTATCGCTGGACGAGCTCGATGAAATGAAGCGGGAAATCGCCAGCGGCGGGTTGAACCCGCGCGACGCGAAGCTCAGGCTCGCGCGCGAACTGGCCGCGCGCTTCCACGGCGCCGCCGAAGCCGAGAAGGCCATCGCCGGTTGGCATGCGGTGGTGCGCGGCCAAGGCGATACATCCTCGCTGCCGCTCAACGAAGTCCTGGTTTCGGCCGAAGGTTTGCGCTTGCCGGCGCTGCTGACGGCGGCGGGTCTGACCTCCAGCAACTCGGAAGCCAATCGCAAACTGAAAGAGCGGGCCATACGAATCGATGCCGTGGTGGCCGAGGACCCGCAGCGCGTGTTTGTGCCGGGCTTCGAAGGCGTGCTGCAGGTGGGCAAGCGCAATTTCGCGCGCGTGCGATTGGTCAGCGAATGAAAATGGGCGCGGCGTCCCGACACGTCGCGCCCTTCGCTACCCTGCTCAGTACGAGAAGGGCGGCGAATTGATGGTTAGGCGAGTTCCGTATGCGTTGCCGGTGATGGGAAAGCCCGGCACGACGTTGCCGCTCCTGTCGTATTGGGTGATCGTGAAGGAGCCCGTAAACGACTGGTGGTCCTTGGCCAAAGTAATGGTCTCGCTGATGTTGCCCGGCCCGGCGAAGATGTTGTTGACCGAGTAGAGACCAGGCAGCGGCGGGACGCCGGGATCGGGAGTGGCACCCACGGACTGGAACCAAGACAACGTGAAATGGTTGAGCTTGTAGGTTCGTTTGCCCGTCTGCGCCCAAGTCCCCAGGCAGAAGTTGGTGTCACCGGCGGGTCTCCCGGAATTCATGATTTCGGAACCGTCCGCGTGCCAGACGGAGTAACCATGATCGACCACGCTGCCGTTCGCAACGCCCGGGGTGCCTTCGGCGATCAGCGTGACCTCATACAGACCCGCGATCGGTTCGAGGGCCCGCAGGGGATTGGGCATGGCCTGCGTCCTTGACGCCGGTGCGGCGGCCAGAAACATCTGCCTGGCGGCCGAAACCGACATTGTGGCTGGCGGAACGATCTGCCACTGCCCGTTGGCCCCCCTGATCAGGTTGAGCCCACAGGCTTCCGCCCGGTGCGTCACGGCAACGGCGGACAGGCCCATGAGGGCCACCGCGACGGCTGTTTGCAAACGGATATTCATGGCGTTCTCCTCAAGAAAAGGGGCCGACGGAAGGCGGCGCGTGCCGTCATCCGGGGTATAAACTGCGCTGGAACCCGATGCGAGTCATGATGTTTCGATAGGGGAATCGGGAGAGTGCAGCAGTGGCGTTGACGTGGTCCGGGACGGAGCGCGCAGCGGCATGGGAAGGCACGTACGGGCGGAATACGTCGCAGGCATATTCGCCTTCGCCGACGTGATCATCGACAGGGGTGCGCACCGGCTGGTACGCGGCGGACGGGAAATCGCGGTCGAGCCGAAGGCCTTTGCCGTGCTGCTCGAGTTCCTGTCGCATCCCGGGCAATTGCTCAGCCGGGATCGCCTGCTCGACGCGGTGTGGGGGCACAGCTACGTCACGCCGGCGACGCTCAACCGCATCGTCGCGCAGTTGCGCAAGGCGCTGGCCGATGACAGCGGAAATCCTCGCTGCATCCAGACCGTCCATGGCCTCGGCTATCGTTTCATCGCCCCGCTGGAATCCGTCCCGACGGAAGTTCCGTCCGCCCTGCGTTTTGCACCGCCCGCGCGTGCGCAGGTGCCCGGACGCACGGATCCGCTGATCGGTCGCGATCGCGACATCGAGGCCCTGAAGCAGATGCTGCGGGACCACCGGCTGGTCACGATCACCGGACCGGGTGGCGTCGGCAAGACGCAGGCTGCGCTGGAAACTGCCCGCGCGGTCGCGGCGCAGTTCCCGGATGGCGTATGGCTGTTCGACTGCACGCCGCAGACCGATGGCGACGGCCTGATGCGGTGGCTGGCAGGCATGTTCGATATCCATGCCACGGCGGACGCGGGCCAATTGATCGTGCGGCTGGGCGAGCTGCTGCAAACGCGGCAGGTGCTGTTGGTGTTCGATAATTGCGAACGAATCGCCGAGCCGCTCGGCAAGACCGTCGCAAGCCTGCTTTCGGCCTGTGTGGACTTGCACGTCCTGGTGACGAGCCAGCAGCGCCTGAACTGCGCGGGAGAGTCGCTCTATGGATTGCCGCCGTTGCAGGTGCCACTCCAAGGGGAATGGTCGACCGACGAACAGATCGCGT
>JAICJG010000085.1 GCA_025928585.1 Rhodanobacteraceae bacterium | reverse complement strand
GTTCGTCTCAGCTCCTCATCAGTTGGCAGTGGTTGCCCAGTGAACGCATGCAGAAACGCCTCGCACAAAAGATCGCTGTTCGTGGCGTGCCGCAGGTTGGACACTTGACGACGTGTGCGCTCGTCGGAAAGCAGCCGAAGTACATGCGTCGGAATCGATACGGTGATCTTCCGAACCTTGTCGGACTTGTAACCGTGGTCGACGTACGGCTTGATGTACCTGGCAGTCGGCATGCTTCCGTCTTGCGACATGTCGTCGTGCGGAAAGCTAGCCTCATGCAATCGTGGTGTCAATCAATTTTTTGCGTCGAATGAAGCCCTTGCGCGCACCCGCCGCGCGGACGCCGCAGCGCGACCATTGCGCAACACCCTGCCTCGGCCGCAGCGAGTGGATGTATAGACGTCCAAATTCAATGGTTCACCAACCGGGGCGCATGCGCTGGAAGCCGCATTGCGGCTGGCTTGCACGGATGCTTCCGCGATCGCCGGGGCGCCGGTCGCGCGGGACGACCACCCATCGCGCAAGCTGCCCGTGCACCACGGCGCGCGCGCCGCCGACGGCTGAACATCCGGCAAACCGGCGCGCAGAAAATTCCCGCGGAACGCGGGGTCGGCAAGGCTGCGAACATGGGATTCGCCGGTCCCGCCGGGTCGATCGGACCCGTTCGTCTCGTCATTGGCGGGTCATCGCCGGCGCGCAGCGTTGCCGCATCCAGGCGCGAAGGTCCGGTTCCGTCGCCGCTGACGCGGCGGTCACGCACGAGCGCGCGGCGCGCTCATTCCTCGTCGTTCTGGATCAGCTCGGCATAGTCGTCGGGATCGAGCAATGCTTCGAGTTCGTCGGGATTGCCCGCATCGACCACGAACAACCAGCCGTCGCCGTAGGCGTCCTCGTTGATGGTCTCGGGCTTGTCGGCGAGCGCGTCGTTGACCGCCACCACCTCGCCGCTTACCGGCGCGTAAATGTCCGACGCGGCCTTGACGGACTCGACCACGGCGCAACTCGCGCCTGCCACGATCCTGTCACCGACTTTCGGCAGTTCGACATACACGAGATCGCCGAGCAGCCCCTGCGCGTGGTCGGAAATGCCGACCCGCACCTGACCGTTGTCCTCGACGCGCGCCCATTCGTGAGACTTCTGGAATTTCAGGTCACCGGGAATCTCGCTCATGCTACAGGTCCTTGGTTGGCCGCCGGGATCGGTAATTCTAACGCCCCGGTCGAGGCGGCTGTTGTGGAAAGTCGGGGCCGGGATCGGCATTCTGCTGCTGAGCACCTGCGCCCGCACCAGTGCGACCCGCCGCATCGAAGCGCGCTCACGGATGATCGCTCAAATGCAACTCTGGCCTTCCCTGACGAACGGATACTTCACCGCGCGCAACGGCCATTCGCGGCCGCGGATGTCGACGCGCAGGCCTTCGCGCGCGCCGGCGGGCACCCGCGCGAAACCGATCGCCCTGCCGAGCGTGGGCGAGAAGATCCCCGACAGGATTTCGCCGTCGCCCGCAGCGGTGACGACGCGCTGGCCGTGGCGCAGCACGCCCCGGTCCTCGAGCACCACGCCGATGAGTTCGCGGGGCACGCCGCCGGCCTTCTGGCTTTCCAGCGCCGCGCGGCCGATGAAATCGCGGTCTGCGTCCAGCGACACCGTCCAGCCGAGGCCCGCCTCCCACGGCGTGGCGTCCTCGTCCATGTCCTGGCCGTACAGGTTCATGCCGGCTTCCAGCCGCAACGTATCACGCGCGCCGAGACCCGCGGGGGGCACGCCGGCCGCGGCGAGCGCATCCCACAACGTCGCCGCGTGCTGCTCGGGCAGGATGATCTCGAAGCCGTCCTCGCCGGTGTAACCGGTGCGCGCGACGAACAGCGGCATGCCGCCCGGACCGCGGGCTTCGGCGGCCGCGAAACGCCCCAGTTTCTCCACGCATTCGCGGTCTTTCGCGTCCAGCAGCGCCAGCACCTTCGCGCGGGCGTTGGGGCCCTGCACCGCGATCATCGCCAGCTCGGGCCGCTCGGTCACTGCGACGCCGAAAGGCGCCGCCTGCCTTGCGATCCAGGCGAGGTCCTTGGCGCGGGTCGCGGCGTTCACGACGACGCGGAAGCGATCCTCGGCCAGGAAATAGGTGATGAGGTCATCAATCACGCCGCCGCGCTCGTTGAGCATGCACGAATAGATTGCCTTGCCGGGTTTCTTCAGCTTGTCGACATTGTTGGCGAGCAGGTGCCGCAGGAACTCGCGGCAGCGTGCACCGGACAGGTCCACCACCGTCATGTGCGAGACATCGAACATCCCGGCGTCGCGGCGCACGGCGTGGTGCTCCTCGATCTGGGAGCCGTAGTGGAGGGGCATGTCCCAGCCGCCGAAGTCGACCATCTTCGCGCCCGCGGCGCGGTGTCTGGCGTTGAGGGCAGTCTGGCTGGTCATGGTGTCGTCCGGTGTCCGAAACCGGCCATTATCGTCGTTCACCGCCGACGCTGGTAGATTGGGCCGATGGATCACCCGCCGAGCCCCGCCGGCCTCGTGGAATGGCTGCCGCTGCCGGACACCGGCGAAAGCGTGCTGCGCTTCACCGGCGACTGGACGCTGGCGCACTTCCAGGTGCTCGAGGCACAACTGGATGCACTGAAGCCGCAGTTGCCGGAAGTGCCCGACGTCGACTTCAACGACATCGGCCGGATGGATACCGCCGGCGCCGGGCTGATCGCGGTTGCACTGGGCCCCAAGGCGCTGCACTGGCTGGCCGACCACGACCGCGACGTGCCGCGCGAACTGCGCGCCCTGCTCGGCAAGGTCAGCGACGCGGTCGCCGAGCTCTACGCGCACCGCCCGCCGGTCCCGCCCAACTTCGGCTTCATCGACATGCTTGCCGACATCGGCGGCAGCGTGGTGCACATCCGCGAACTCGGGTTCAAGCTGCTCGGCTTCGTCGGCATCACCCTCGAGACGCTGGCGCGGAACCTCCTGCGGCCGCGCCGCTGGCGGATGACCTCGCTGATCGCGCACATGGAGCAGACCGGCCTGAACGCGGTGCCGATCGTGGCGCTGCTGTCGTTCCTGATCGGCGCCGTGATCGCGTTCCTCGGGGCGACCGCGCTGCAGCGCTACGGTGCCAGCGTGTTCACGGTGGACCTCGTGTCCTACGCATTCCTCCGTGAACTCGCGGTGCTGCTCACCGCGATCATTCTCGCCGGCCGCACCGCCAGCGCGTTCACCGCGCAGATCGGCTCGATGAAGGTCGGCGAGGAAGTCGATGCGATGCGCACCATGGGGCTCGATCCCGTGGAGTTGCTGGTGCTGCCGCGCGTGATCGCGCTGATGGTGGTGACGCCGATGCTGACCTTCCTCGCGATACTCTCCGGCATTGTCGGCGGCCTGCTGGTGTGCTGGTTCGCACTCGACATCACGCCCTCGATGTTCGTTTCGGTGTTCCAGAGCGACACGCCGCTCTACTACCTGTGGCTGGGCCTCGCCAAGGCACCGATCTTCGCGTTCCTGATTGCGGTGATCGGATGCCTCGAGGGCTTCAAGGTGCAAGGCAGTGCGCAGTCGGTGGGCGAACGCACCACTTCCAGCGTGGTCCAGTCGATCTTCCTCGTGATCGTTGTGGACGCGATCGCCGCGCTGTTCTACATGGAGATGGGCTGGTGACCATCGCGGTGACCACCGACACGCGCGAAACGCTGGTCGCGGTGCGCGGCCTGCGCAGCCAGTTCGGCGAACAGGTCGTGCACGACGATCTCGATCTCGATTTGTACCGCGGTGAAATCCTGGGTGTCGTCGGCGGTTCCGGTACCGGCAAGTCGGTGCTGCTGCGCACGATCCTCGGCCTGCGTCGCCCCGATGCGGGCAGCGTCCGGCTGCTCGGCGAAAACCTGCACGAATTGCCGCCGGCGCGGCGGGTCGCGATCGAACGCCGCTGCGGGGTGCTGTTCCAGAACGGTGCGCTGTTTTCGTCGCTGACGGTGAGCGAGAACGTGCGTGTGCCGCTGATGGAACACACCTCGCTCAGCGTGCACGACGCGCGGCGCGTCGCGGCCCTCAAGATCGCGCTCGCGGACCTCGGTCCCGAAGTACGGCAGCGTTACCCGGCCGAGCTTTCGGGCGGCATGCGCAAGCGCGCCGCACTGGCGCGCGCATTGGCGCTGGACCCCGACATGCTGTTCCTGGACGAGCCGACCTCGGGTCTCGATCCGATCGCCGCGGATTCGTTCGACCAGTTGATCCGGACCCTGCGCGACGCGCTGGGCCTGACCGTGTTCATGATCACCCACGATCTCGACTCGCTGCACGCGATCTGCGACCGCGTGGCCGTGCTCGCCCACCAGCGGGTGATCGTGGCCGACACGCTGGACAAGGTGGAGCGCTTCGACGACCCTTGGATCCGGGATTATTTCCAGGGAGCGCGCGGGCGCGCCGCGGAAGCGATCCACGCATTGACCTAGCGATCCTCTGGACCGACCGGGTTCCGTGCAGCCCCGGACGGAAGCCCGGGATCAAGCGGACGAAAACGATTGCGCAATGATGCTGTCCGGGGTTATGGAAGAATGGTGATGTCGGCAAGAGCAAACATGGACCTCGTCTGGTCCGTTGTGCCACAGAGGTAGCGACATGGAAACCCGTGCCCATCACGTGTTGATCGGCGCCTTCACCGTGGTGGTGGTGGTGCTGGCGGTGCTGTTCGCGCTGTGGCTCGGCAAGTCGAGTCTCAGCAAGCAGCACCACTACTACGACATCATATTCACCGAAGCGGTCACCGGCCTGTCCACCGGCAGTCCCGTGCAGTACAACGGCATCCAGGTGGGACAGGTCAGCCAGTTGAAACTCGACCCGCGCGATCCGCGCAAGGTGCTGGCGCGCATCCAGGTCGCCGCCGACACCCCGATCAAGGACGACACGCGCGCCAAGCTCGGGTTGCTCGGGTTGACCGGGGTCGCGTTCGTGCAATTGACCGGCGGCGCGCCCGACAGCGCGCCATTGATGCCGACCCCCGAAAATCCGGTGCCGGTGATCAAGTCGGAAAGTTCTGCGCTGACCAAGCTGCTGGCATCCGGCAGCGACGTCGTCACCAACCTCAACGGCATCCTCGATCGCCTCGGCGGCATCGTCTCGCAGCAGAACGTCGACCGGATCAGCAGCACGCTCGAAAACATCGACCGGACCACCACCGCTCTCGCGGCCGAGCGCGAGGACCTGCGCCAGTTGATCCAGCAGGCGAGCGAAGCATCGGTGCAACTCAACAAGACACTGGTCGGCGCCGACAGGCTGGTCAACGGCCCGGCCCTCGCGACCCTGGAACATGCGGAGGCGGCCATGGCTTCGCTGCAGCAAACCACCAAGACGCTGAACGACCTGCTCGCCAACAACAAGGATTCGCTGCAGTCCGGGCTGCGCGGCGTCGACGAGATCGGGCCCACCCTCCGGGATCTGCGTGCCACCCTGCAGAGCATCCAGCATGTCACCGACCAGCTGCAGGCCAACCCCGCCGGCTACCTGCTGGGCCGCGACCACCCGGCCGAATTCACGCCGAAGCATTGAGGGCGACCCGATGAACCCGTCGATCCGAATCCGCACCCTCGCCGCGGCACTGTGCGTCGCCGCAGTGGCGAGCGCCTGCTCGATCCTGCCCGAACGGGAAGTGATCCATACCTGGCAACCGCCGGAAACCGCCACAGTGCGGGCGGTCTCCACCGGGGATTTCAGCTTGCGGGTGGACGCCCCCCAAGCCGCGGGCATGCTGGGACAGAACGGGATCGTGGTGATGCCTTCGCCGGGCCAGGTGAGCGTCTACAAGGGCGCGCGCTGGAGCGAGTCGCCCGCGTTGCTGGTGCGCAACCGGCTGGTCGATGCATTCATGGCGGCGAAGCTGGCATCCGTCACCACCGACGACGACCGTTTTGCGTCGGACTACACCCTGAGCGGAAATCTGCGCGCATTCCAGTCCGAGTACCGTTCCGGTTCGCCGGTGGTGGTGGTGCGCTACGACGCGCAACTGCGCCGCGGCGGCTCGCGCCAAGTGCTCGCCAGCCGCAGCTTCGTGGTCACCCGGAAACCAGCGGGAACCCAGGTCCCGGACGTGGTCGCCGCGTTCGGCGCGGCCGACGACGAGTTGGCGCAACAGGTGGTCACCTGGACGCTCGGGGCCGCCCGGCGCGCCCGCCCGGCCACCATCCCCGAGGACGCAGGGTCGCGCTGACGGCGCCGCCGGCCGGTCCCGGCGCGGGCGTTGCATCCCGCCATATTTCTCTTTATCTTGATAAAGAGATATATTGAGGTCCGCCGCAATGATCCCCCTCTCGCTGGAATTCTTCCCGCCGAAAACCGATGAGCAGCGCGCCCAGATGGAACGCGCGCTGCCGAGGCTGAAGGCGCTCGACCCGGAGTTCGTGAGCGTCACCTTCGGGGCCGGCGGTTCGACGCTGACGCACACGCCCCGCACGGTGCGGCACCTGCGCGAGGCGCACACCCTCGAAGTCGCGCCGCACATTTCCTGCATGGGCGGCTCGCGCGAGGAAATTCGCGCGCTGCTCGCCGATTACCGGGCGCTCGGGTGCAAGCGCATCGTCGCCCTGCGTGGCGACCTGCCCTCCGGCATGGCGTCGCCCGGCGACTTCCGTTATGCCTCGGACCTGGTCGAATTCATCCGCCGCGAACACGACGGCTGGTTTCATATCGAGGTCGCGTGCTATCCGGAATGCCATCCGCAGTCGGATCACGCCGCGGCCGATGTCAGGCATTTCAAGGCCAAGGTCGATGCCGGCGCCAATGGCGCGATCACCCAGTACTTCTTCAATGCCGACGCCTATTTCCGGTTCGTCGAAGACGTGCGGCGTGCCGGGGTCACGATCCCGATCGTGCCGGGAGTGATGCCGATCGGCAATTTCGTGCAGCTGCGGCGCTTCTCCGAAATGTGCGGTGCCGAAATCCCGCGCTGGATCGGCAAGCGGATGATCGCCTTCGGCGATGATGCCGATGCGGTGCGCGAGTTCGGGGCAGACGTGGTGGCCGCGATGTGCCGAAGGCTGCTGGAAGGCGGCGCGCCCGGTCTGCACGTCTATACGCTGAACCGCGCCCGTGCTACCAGCGCGATCCTGGAACGGCTCGGCTGAGCCCTCTGCGCGGCCCGCTCCGGGCGGGGCTAGACTTCACGGGATGTTCCGCTGGATCGCATGGATGCTGTGCCTCGCCGCGCTCGCGGGCGGTGCTCCGCTCGCCCTCGCGCAAACGCACACGCCGATCTACCGCTGCGTCGGCCTGCATGGCGAGCCGAAGTTTTCCAGCCAGCCATGCGGTGCGGAAGTGGTGCTCCCGGCGGGCGCCGCGAGCGTGCAGGGCGCCCACCCCGGCCATGTATGCGCGGCCTCGCCAGAGGTGCTTCGCGCGGCCATCGCGGGCGCCTTCGAAAGCCACGACGTGAACCGGCTCGCGGGGCTCATCCTGTGGCGCGGGATCAGCCAGACGTCCGCGCGCGCCTTGCTGCATTCGCTGACCGACTGGCTGAAGCAACCGCTGGCCGGAATTGCCATCAGCTATCCGACCGGGCCGCCCCCCGCCGTCATCGATCCTGCGCCCGTGGCGTCCGCAAGCGCCGGCGGCGTGGCCGTCCCCGCGCTCGCGCCCAGCGGTTTCGAAATCTCGACCGGCGGCAGCGATGGCCGTGCGCGCGATTTCGGCATCGTCGAATCGGATGGCTGCTGGTGGCTGACGTTCGACTGAGCCGGACGCCGTGCAGCCCGGATGCACGCGGGTGCGCCTGCTCGAGGTTGCGCCGCCAATCACGTGTCGGGCCGGTGCCGCGTGCTAGCATCGCGCCGGACCCGACAGGCTGCGATGCCACTTCCGAAACACGCCATGCCGAAATTCTTCCGGGCGCTCGCGTTGTCCGCGCTCGCCCTCGCCGCCTGTTCCGCCGACCACCACGCCACCGCCGCGGCGAGCGCCGCACCGGCGCCCGCCTCGACCACGGTCACGCCGGCGGTACGCGCGAAGATCGCCGCGACGGTGGCCGGAATGGCACCTGGCGCCGCGCTGCAGAGCCTGGAGGCGACGCCCATCGCGGGCTTGTATCAGGTGGTCGTCCAGGGCCAGGTGCTGTACATGACCGGCGACGGCCGCTACATCATCCAGGGCGACGCGTTCGACGTCGCAACGCATACGCCGCTGAACAGCGTCACGTTGAACCGCCTGCGGCGCGAGGCGATCGCGAAACTGTCGCCGGACCAGATGATCCGCTTCGCGCCGGCGCACCCGAAATACACGGTGACGGTATTCACCGACGTCGACTGCCCCTACTGCCGCGCCTTCCACGCCAACATGGACAAGATCAACAAGCTGGGCATAGCGGTCGATTACCTGTTCTGGCCGCGCAGCGGGCTCGGCACGCCGTCGTCGCGCAAGGCCACCGATGTCTGGTGTGCCGCCGACCGGCAGGCGGCGCTGACCCGCGCGTTCGAGGGGGACAGCCCGGGCACCGCCGAATGCAGGTCACCCGTCGCCCGCGACTTCCATCTCGGGGTGGACCTCGGAGTGGACGGCACGCCGACGATCATTGCCGACAACGGCGTGGTGCTCGGGGGTTACGTGGACCCCCAGGAACTGCTGCGGCGCCTCCAGCAGGTGCACGCGGGGCAGCGCGCGCAAGGCAGCTAGCACCACCGCGCTCGAGCCGGGCAGCGCCGCCCATGCGCACGCCCCCGCACGCAGATCGCCGGTGTGCTCGAATCGCGACCAGGGGCACTGGTACAATATCCGGCTCCCTGACCGCTGCCCTCCCATCGCCATGATCGTCCTCGACGGGCGCAGCGCCCTTTCGGATTTCCGGCTCGACCGTCTCAACCGGCGCATCGGCGCGCTGTCCAGGCGCACGCGCGTGCGCGGCGCGCGCCACGTCTATTTCGTGCAATCGGAAGCCCCGCTGTCGCCGGCGCTGCACCGGCGCCTCGCCGAAGTGCTGGACGCCACCGAAGCGCCGCCCGCTGACGCCTCGTTGTGGGTGGTGCCGCGCTTCGGCACCTTGTCGCCGTGGTCGTCCAAGGCCACCGACATCGTCCATCACGTCGGCATTCACGTCGCGCGGGTCGAACGCGGCACCGCGTTCCTGATCGAGCGGTTGCCGGACGCCGACGATCCCGCCTTCGGCGCGATCGTCGGCACGCTGCACGATCCGATGACCCAGTCGGTGCTGCGCGACCTCGCGCACGCCGCGCGGGTGTTCGCCTCGGGCGAAGCGGGAGCCCTGCGCACGATCAAGCTCGGCACCAACGCGATGGCGGCACTGCAGGTGGCCAACGGCGAACTCGGCCTCGCCTTGAGCGATGACGAAATCGGGTACCTCGCCGCGCACTACGCGAAGCTCGGTCGCGCCCCGACCGACGCGGAACTCGTGATGTTCGCGCAGGCGAATTCGGAGCACTGCCGGCACAAGATCTTCAACGCGAGCTTCACGATCGATGGCGAACCGCAGGCATCCAGCCTGTTCGACCTGATCCGCCACACCCACCAGGTGTCTCCCGGCTACACGCTGTCCGCGTACAGCGACAACGCCGCGGTGATCGAGGGCAGCGCGGGCGCGCGCTTCTATGCCGACGCCGACGGCGTGTGGCGGGCGCACCGCGAGGCGATTCCCTACGCGATCAAGGTCGAGACCCACAACCACCCGACCGCGATCTCTCCCTGGTCGGGCGCCGCCACCGGTTCCGGTGGCGAGATCCGCGACGAGGGTGCCGTCGGCCGCGGCGGCAAGCCGAAGGCCGGGTTGACCGGCTTTTCCGTATCGCACCTGCGGATCCCCGAGCTGCCGCGGCCGTGGGAAGAGGAACGCCCGCTGCCCCCGAACGTCGCCAGCGCGTTCGAGATCATGCGCGACGGGCCGCTCGGCGCCGCCGGTTTCAACAACGAGTTCGGGCGGCCGTGCCTCGCGGGCTACTTCCGCAGCTTCGAACTCGAAACCGGCGAGCCCGGCATGCGCCACGGCTACGACAAGCCGATCATGCTGGCGGGCGGCGTCGCCAGCGTGCGCCCGATGCTGGTTTGCAAGAACCAGCTCGCGCCGGGCGATGCGGTGATCGTCCTCGGAGGGCCGGCGATGCTGATCGGGCTCGGCGGCGGCGCGGCTTCGTCGATGGCCGCCGGCACCTCCAGCGAAGCCCTCGATTTCGCATCGGTCCAGCGCGACAACCCCGAAATGCAGCGCCGCTGCCAGGAAGTGATCGACGCGTGCTGCGCGTTGGGTGAGGCAAGTCCGGTGGTCGCGATCCACGACGTCGGCGCCGGCGGCCTGTCCAACGCGATCCCCGAGTTGCTGCACGACTCCGGCGTCGGCGGCGAGATCGACCTCGACGCGGTGCCCGCGGACGACCCGCATCTCTCGCCGATGCAGATCTGGTGCAACGAGTCGCAGGAACGCTACGTGCTGGGCGTGAAGCCGGAGGACCTCGCGGCGTTCGTGGCCATCTGCAAGCGCGAACGCTGCCCGTTCGCGGTGGTGGGGCATGCGACGGAAGAGCAACGCCTGCTCGTCACCTCGGGAAGCGGGGCCCAGGGACCGGGGACCGGGGACCGGCACAGCGGTCACTCGGCGGATGCAGCGTCCCACGTCCCGCCTCCCGCGTCCCGAACCACCGTCATCGACCTCGAGCTCGCGATGCTGCTCGGCAAGCCGCCGCGGATGCGGCGCGACGCGACCCGCGTGGTACCCCGCCTCGAGATCGTCCCCGACCTCAGCAACATCGGCCTCGGCGAGGCGGTCGATCGGGTGCTGCGGATGCCCGCCGTTTCCGGCAAGGCGTTCCTGATCCACATCGGCGACCGCAGCGTCGGCGGGCTATGCGCGCGCGACCAATTGGTCGGTCCCTGGCAGGTGCCGGTTGCCGACTGCGCCGTCACCCTCGCCGACTTCGAAGGCTACGCGGGCGAGGCGATGGCGGTGGGCGAGCGCGCGCCGATCGCGGTGCTGTCCGGCGCGGCCTCGGCGCGCATGGCGCTCGGCGAGGCGATCACCAACCTGATCGCCGCGCCGGTCGAGCGCATGGAGGAGATCCGCCTCTCCGCGAACTGGATGGCCGCGATCGGCCATGCCGGCGAGGATGCGGCGCTGTACGACGCGGTGCAGGCGGTGTCGACCCAACTGTGCCCCGCGCTCGGCATCTCGATCCCGGTCGGCAAGGATTCGCTGTCGATGCGCACGCTCTGGCGCACGGACGGACGCGAGCAGCGCACCATC
>JAICJG010000153.1 GCA_025928585.1 Rhodanobacteraceae bacterium | reverse complement strand
GCGCGCCTGGCACCGGGCGTTCGATCTCGTGGATGAAGTCTGGGTTCCCACCGCATTCGTGCGCGACGCAATCGCCGCATGCACCGAAAAGCCGGTGCTGCGGATGCCGAAGGCGATCGAATTCGACGTTCCGCCGGAGCTGGGCCGGGCGCACTTCGGCTTGCCGCCCGGCGACTTCGTGTTCCTCTTCAGCTACGATTTCAACAGCTTCACGGCGCGCAAGAACCCCGAGGCAACCATCGCCGCCTTCCGGCGCGCATTTTCGGACGGCACGAAGAACGTGCGGCTGTTGGTGAAATCGACCAACGGCGCCCGTTTCGCCGGGAAATTGGCCTCGTTGCAGCAGGGAGTTGCCGACGATCCCCGCATCGAAGTGCGAGATGGGTTCCTGTCGCGGGAAGAAATGTTCGGCTTGCAGAACACCATCGATTGCTACGTCTCGCTGCATCGGGCCGAGGGTTTCGGGCTCGGGATGGCCGAGTGCATGTATCTCGGCAAGCCGGTGATCGCGACCGGCTATTCCGGCAATCTGGACTTCATGGATCGCGACAACAGCCTGCTGGTGGACTACGAGATGGTTTCGCTGCACGAGGGCGATTATCCGTGCTGGGAGGGGCAGCAATGGGCGGAGGCCGACGTCGCGCACGCGGCTCGCCTGATGAGGCAGGTGTTCGATAACCGCGACTTCGCACGGCGGGTCGGTGCGGCGGGCGCGGCGAGCATCCGCAGGACCAATGCGAAAGCCGTCTGTGGCGACGCAGTCATCGCGCGCCTGCGGGAGATCGACCAGCGCCGGGAGCCGCAACGAAGCGCCGCGCCGCAGGCCGCGCAGGATCCCTGAACGCAACTTCCCCGAGGAGACCACGTGACCGAACCGGATCGACATCCGTGGATCGTGCCGCTCGTTGCCTTCGCGTTGCTGGCCCTGCCGGTGCTGGGCGTGCATGCGTGGGTGGCCTGGACGTTTCCCTCGTACCGTGGCGGCGAGTTCGGGCAGGATGTCGTGTTCACGTTCGCTGCGTGCGGCCTGCTGGTGCTGGCTGCACGCTGGCGGCTGCTGCGGCTCGCGACGGCGGCGGTGGTGACGCTCGTTTATCTTGCGTGGCTCTTCTTCGTCCTGGGCGAGGGGGTTTCGTACTACCTCCAGGCCGATACCTTCAACGCACGGTTCTTCGCGCACCTGAATCCCGGCAACCTCCACGCGGGGCTGCGCGCCTTTCCCGCGATGATCGGCGGCGGCCTCGCGCTGTTCGTGGCGATGGTCGTGCTGTGCGTGGCGTCGCTCGTGTGGGTGCAGCGGCGCGGGCGCCGCGCGACGGCCACGATCCGCAGTGGTCCGGCGGTCGTCGTCGTGGTGATCCTGGTGCTGACGGTGCTCGGGGTCGACTCGGCACCGCGGCGCCTGGTCGGCTATCTCACGCGTGTCGAGCAATCAACGCAGTTCGCCGATACGCCGCAGGGCCGCACGGTTGCCGCCCTGCTGGATCTGCACCCGGTCGCGAAGAAGGACATCATCGCGGCACCCGGAAAGAACATCGTCTGGATCTACATGGAGTCCCTGGAACGGCTGTACTGGGATCCGAAGGTGTTCCCGGGTTTGACGCCGAACCTCGACCGTCTGCGCAAGCAGGGGCTGGACTTTTCCGGCTTCGAGACCTTCTCCGGCGCCAATTACACGATGGCCGGGCTGTTTTCCTCGCAGTGCGGGGTGCCCTTGTTCAGCAGCCCCTTCGCCGGCCTCGATGCCGTCGCCGGCAACGATACCGACGTCTCCACCTTTCACCCGAAGATCGCCTGCTTCGGCGACGTCCTCCACAAGGCTGGCTATGAACAGATCTACCTCGGTGGCGCGCCGAGCGGGTTTTCGAACAAGGGCCTGTTCTTCCGGTTGCACGGGTACGACGATGCACTCGGACTGAAGCAACTCGAAGCCGCACACGGCGGCAAGCTCCCCGAATCGGGCTGGGGGCTGTACGACAGCGTGCTCTTCAAGCTCGCGCTCGCGCGCTATCGGGAACTCGAAGCAACCGGCAAGCCGTTCAACCTCAGCCTGCTGACGCTCGATACCCACCCGCCCGAGGGCCGTCCCTCGCCGGGCTGCCCGAAGTACGCGCCCAGCAACAACAGCCTGCTGCAGGCCGTGCACTGCACCGACTACCTGGTCGGCAAATTCATCCATGCCCTGTCGAAGCAGCCCGACTGGAAGGACACCGTCGTCGTCATCATGAGCGACCACCTGATGATGCGCAACGACGCGCAGCCGCTCTACCCGAAGGATTACCACCGCAGACCTGCATTGCTGGTACTGAACGCGGGGCGCGGCACGAGGTCCGCGCGCATGTATCACATGGACATCGCGCCGACCCTGCTGGATCTCATGGGCGTGCGCACCAACGCCACGTTCATCGCCGGCGAAGATCGCAGCCCCTCGGATGCGGGGGATAGCGAGCTGGTGGACAACCAGGTCACCGATGCGGTCTTGCGCAAGGCAGCCTGGTCGCGAGTCAACGAGTTCCGCCTGTGCAAGAAGGACACCTTGCTCGGCTGGTTGGCGGACGGCCGCTACGACGTCGGCGGGCGCGAGCTCGGAATGAGCTACCTCGGAAGGCCGCAGGTAGGCATCCGCAGCGACCAGGTCCTGGATTTTTTCATCGACAACGCCAACGCAAAGCTCGTGATCACAGGTGCAGACCAGCAGGCATCCCTGATTGGGTCACGGGGCGATGCCAGCGTATTGACGATTCGGCCACTCGCTGATGCATCCGGTTCATCCAGCCTGTTTTCGGTGGACTGGCTCGGCCGCGGCGGTGCCCGTGCGCACATTGCCGAAGTCCCGCGGCTTTCGGGCCTCAGTATCACGTCGTCCAATTGTGCGGGCTTGATGCGGCAAGCGGATGCGGCGCCCGCCGGCAAAACCTTCGACTTCAGCGGGCGGTTCAAGACCACGACCGCACCCCCGCCAGCGCTTCCGAAACCGCCAGACGCGATCGATTTCACCAAGGCCGGCGCGGTCCCCTTCGAGCGCGGATTGGGCTGGCTGCCGCCGGAAAATTTCGGCAGCTGGGTGATCGGTGACGAGGCAGCACTGGGGTTCGCCTTGCCCGCCGGCGGTTGCGGGGGCGCCGAGGTGCGATTCCGGCTCGATCCCTACCTGCCGCCATCGCGAAGTGCGCTAAACATCCAGGTTTGGGTCAACGGCAGGCTGGCGACCACATGGCATTTCGTCGCACCTGCAGGTACGAGCGCCAAGCTCGGGACGGTATCGGACGACCACGAGGTCCTCGAGGTCGGCGTTCCGATCCGGCCAGGCGAGTCCTGCCGGGCCCGCGTGGAGCTGCGGCTCGCACGCCCAGGCGCTGCGCCGCCACCCTACCCCAAGGTCGAAGACCCGCGGCCCCTACAGTTGCGGGTCCTGGGAATGCGTGTGGCGCCGCTCGAAACTGCGTCGACGTCGCGGTGAGGGCAGTGCCCGCCGGCAAGCTCGTGTTGCCCGATTCAGCCTCGGTCCACGACAATTGCGCGGGCTCGCGCCTCCCCGGGACAGCTGCTTTGCACGCGGTGCAGACAAGCAGCGGCGTGTCGGCACGCCCGAATCGAGGAGCACTACAGGCAGCAGGAGCCCGTCACCGATGAAGATGTTGTTGCTCGCGATCTGGCACTACCGTCATTTCATCCTGACGTCGATCAAGAATGACCTGCGTACCCGCTTCGCGCGCAGCCGGCTCGGTGCGGCCTGGATGATCCTGCAGCCGCTCGCGCAGGGCGCGATCTACGCGGTAGTGCTGGGGCGCATACTCGGAAGCAAGCTGCCCAATACCAGCAACCCCTATGCCTATGCGATCTATCTGCTGGCAGGCCTCGCCGGCTGGACGCTGTTTGCCGAAGTCATCACCCGCTGCCTGACCATATTCGTCGACAACGGCAGCCTGCTGAAGAAGATGGTGTTTCCGCGCATCTGCCTGCCGCTGATCGTCTCCGGTTCGTCGCTGCTGAACAACCTGTTCCTGCTGGTCGCGACCATCGGGATCTTCGTCGCCGTCGGGCACTACCCGACCTGGATGTGGCTGTGGCTGCCCGTGCTGATGGCGATCGCCCTGCTGTTCGGGCTCGCGCTCGGCCTGATCCTCGGGGTGCTCAACGTCTTCGTGCGCGACGTGGCGCAGGTCATGAACGTGGTGCTGCAATTGTGGTTCTGGCTGACGCCGATCGTGTACGCGGTCAACATCCTGCCGGGCCATTTCTTCCTCGTGTTGCGGCTGAATCCCATGTACGCGATTGTCTCCTCCTACCAGCAGGTGCTGCTGTGGGGGAACCCACCGCATTTCAAGACCCTGGGCGCGATCGTCGTCGTGTCGCT
>JAICJG010000182.1 GCA_025928585.1 Rhodanobacteraceae bacterium | reverse complement strand
CGAAGTCGCGATCCCGCCAGCGTACTACCCGGTCGCGGATCGGAGCTACTGCACCGTCCCGGTGGCGTATTGTTTTGCAGGGCGGGAGCAGCCGCGTAGCGGCGAATCCCGCCGAATGACCATGGCGGGATGCGCTGCGCTCCTCCCGCCCTACTCAACGGTGATGGTGTTGTATTTCTTGACCAGCTTCTGGAAGCGCGGATCGGCGCGCAGCGCGGTGTACATCGGATTGATGCGAGGTCGTTGCAGCCGACCGGAGCGGCCGGGCACATGGTTTCCAGCGCTTGCAGCAGCGCCGCGCGCTCGCCGAGCGAGGCGTACATCGTGACCAGATTGCCCGCCACGTTCGGATTGGACTGGTGCCGATTCAAGGCCTTCAGCGCGGCCAGCGCCTGCGGAAGCAGCGCGGGATCGGCCACGGCCCGATATGCCAGCCGGCCGGTCGTGACCTGCTCCCGGTCCGCGGGCGTCGTGGGTTTCACGAAATCGAACGCCGCCACCATCCTGTCGTACTGGTGCAACTGCTGGTAGGCATAAGCAAGACCGAACGCCACGTCCACGTTCGCGGGATCGAGCCGGACCAGGGCCTGGGCGGCCGTCACCATCTGCGCCCAGTCGCCGATGTCCTGGTCAAACGTGGCGAGATTGTTCCAGGCGGTGGCGTTCTCGGGATCGAGCCGGGTGGCTTCCTGCGTTTGCGCCACGTTCTGCTTGAGCGGCAGCAGATTGCCGTAATCGATATGCGCGGAGATATTGCTGGGATCGAGCACCAGCGCCTTCTGGAATTCCGCCGTGGCCTTGGCGCGGTCGGGCGGGTCGCTGCACATATCCGCATTGCCGAGCATCACCCAGGCATCGGCATTGTCCGGATCGAGCGCCAGCGCCTTTTCGGCCTCGGCGCGGATTTGCGGCAGCGTGGCCGGAAGCGACAGATCGGAATGCTGGGTCAGGTCGAACAGCGCGTGCGACAGCAGCGCGTGGGCGTCGGCGTAGTTCGGATCGAGCGCGATGGCCTGTTCGAAAGCCTTGCGGGCCGCTTCGAAACTCGCGGCATCGTATGTCCATCAGCGCGCGGCCCTTCAGCACCAAGTCGTGGGCTTCGGGATTGCTGGTGCCGCCCTGCGGCAGTTCGGCTTGCGCGAACTTCACCTGCAGCGCCTGCGCGATCGCCTGCGACACCTTGTCCTGCACCGCGAAGATGTTGGCGAAGGTATCGTCGTAGTGCCGCGACCACAGCTCGTAACCCGTCACCGCGCTGACCAGCTCCACGCTGATCCGCACTTCGCCGCCTTCGCGCTCGATGCTGCCGTGCAGGATGTTGGCGACATTCAGCTTCTCGCCCACGGCGCGCGCCGTGAGTGCGGAATCCCGCAGCGTCGACGCGGTTTCCCACGCGATCACCCGCAGCGCCGGGTTCTGGCCGAGCGCGCCGGTAAGTTCCTGGGTGATTCCGTCGCTGAAATATTGTTGTTTGGGATCGCCCGAGAGGTTCTTGAAGGGCAGCACCACCAGCGTGTCCTTGGGCGGGTTGAAGGCGGCGGGTGTCGCCTTCGGCGGTGCGGCGGCGGCCGCGACGCGCGCCACGGCGGGCGCGCGATGATCGAGCACCAGCAACCGCCAGGCCAGCAGCAGCACCGCGATCGCCAAGACGCCGATGATCGCGAAGTCCAGCTTGCGCGCGGTCGTGTGCGCGATCGATTCGCCGGGCGCGACTTCGGACTCGCGCCTGATGCCCTGCGGCGTGAATTCGT
>JAICJG010000058.1 GCA_025928585.1 Rhodanobacteraceae bacterium | reverse complement strand
TCTTGATGTCCATCTGCAGCGCGGACACGCCTGTCGCCGTGCCGGCCACCTTGAAATCCATGTCGCCGAGGTGATCCTCGTCGCCGAGGATGTCGGACAGCACGACGAAGTCGTCGCCCTCCTTCACCAGGCCCATCGCGATGCCCGCGACTGGCGCGGCGAGCGGTACGCCCGCGTCCATCATCGCCAGCGAGGAACCGCATACCGAGGCCATCGACGAGGAACCGTTGGATTCGGTGATTTCCGAAACCACGCGGATCACGTACGGGAACGCCTCCATCGACGGCTTGACCGCCTGCACGCCGCGCTTGGCGAGGCGGCCGTGGCCGATTTCGCGGCGCTTCGGGCCGCCCATGCGGCCGGTTTCGCCGACGGAGTACGGCGGGAAGTTGTAATGGAACAGGAAGGCATCCTTCGATTCGCCGGCCGGCGCATCGATGATCTGCGAATCGCGGCCGGTGCCGAGCGTGACCGTGACCAGCGCCTGCGTTTCGCCGCGGGTGAACAGCGCCGAACCGTGGGTCCGCGGCAGCACGCCGACGCGCACATTGATCGGGCGGATGTCCTCGAGACCACGGCCATCGATCCGCTGCCGGGTCTTGAGTACGCTGTCGCGCACGGTGCGGTATTCGAGGTCCTCGAATTCGCCGGCGATATCCGCCGCGGGCCAGGCCTTCTCTTCGGCCTGCACCTTCAGGGCTTCCTTGACGTCGGCCTTCAGCGCGGCGATCGCGTCGCGGCGCTGCAGCTTGTCCTTGATCTGGAATGCCGCCGCCAGCTTGTCGCCGACCTGGCCACGCACCGCCGCAACGAGCTGCGGATCACGCTCCGGCGCCTGCCAGTTCCACGACGGCTTGCCGACTTCGGTCGCCAGCTCGGCGATCGCACGGATCGCGGCCTGCATTTCCTTGTGGCCGAACGTCACCGCGCCCAGCATCACGTCTTCGCTGAGGAGCTTCGCCTCGGATTCGACCATCAGCACCGCATTGGCGGTGCCGGCGACCACGAGATCGAGATCGGACGACTGCAATTCGGTCGCGCTCGGGTTCAGCACGTACTTGCCGTCGACATAGCCCACGCGCGCCGCACCGATCGGGCCCTTGAACGGAATTCCGGCCAGCGTCAGCGCGGCCGACGCGCCGAGCAGCGCCGGGATGTCGCCGTCCACTTCCGGATTCAGCGACACCACGGTGGCGACCACCTGTACTTCATTCTTGAACGCTTCGGGAAACAGCGGGCGAATCGGACGGTCGATCAGTCGGCTGGTCAACGTTTCCTTTTCGGTCGGCCGGCCTTCGCGCTTGAAGAACCCGCCGGGAATGCGACCGGCAGAGTAGAACTTTTCCTGGTAGTCGACGGTGAGCGGGAAGAAGTCCTGCCCTTCGCGCGCTTTCTGAGCGGCGACCGCCGCGACCAGCACCACGGTGCCGCCCATCGAGACCATCACTGCGCCGGAAGCCTGGCGGGCGACTTCGCCGGTTTCGATGGTGACCGCATGCTGGCCGTACTGGAAGGTCTTGGTTACTTTTGCCACGGGAGTTGTCCTTTGGTTTGTGCGTTCGCGTCAGGGCAAGCGCCGAAAGCCGGCGAGCGTTCGGGTGCGACGGCTGCCGGCATGCGAGTTCGAATGGAGGGCGTCGCTCAGCGACGCAGGCCGAGACGGCTGATCAGCGTCTGGTAACGTTCAGCGTCCTTGTCCTTCAGGTAGCCGAGCAGTCGGCGACGGTGATTGACCATCTTGAGGAGGCCGCGGCGGGAATGATGGTCCTTCTTGTGCGCCTCGAAATGATCGGACAATTGCTGGATGCGCGCGGACAACAGCGCGACCTGCACCTCGGGCGATCCGGTATCGGTCGGCGCGCGGCGGTAGTCCTCGATGACCTTGCTGGTTTGTTCCGGTGAAAGCGGCATGGGAGCCTTCTCGCTGAATGGGCAGTGCTGGCACGTGGCTTGTGCAAGGACACCGAATGCCCTTGCACAAGCCGCCGCCAGGATGGATGGAACCCCGTCACGGGGTTGGTGAGCCGAATAGTGTAACGGCAACAGGCAGTTGGCAACAAGGCAGCCAACCGGGGCCAAGCGGCGATCCGTTCCCGTTCGTGCCGAATCCAGTTGCAGACGGGTTGAGGCTGCGGGGCGCAAAACCTCGCCATCGAAGGATAGCGGTGCGGGGCTGCGACTTCACGGCTACGCGCCGCTGCGCGCGGCGCAACCCCGGATCCCGAACCAGCGCGCACAAAAAACGCCCCGGACGAGCCGGGGCGTTCAATACGGCAACCAAAGCCTTGCGGGCCGTGGCTTACTTCGCGTCGGCGGCCTTGGCCTTCTTCGCCACGTGGTGCTTCCTGGCGTGATGCTTCTTGGCATGATGATGCTCGGCCTTCATGGCCTTGTGCTCGGCCTTCATCGGGGCAGCAGCAGGAGCCGCCGCCTTCGCCACCGGCGCCGAACTGGCGGGGGTCGTCTGGGCGGCAAACGCCGGGATCGAGAACGCAGCCGCGACGAAGGCGGCAAGGATCAGCTTACGCATTGCAATGGTCTCCTGGGTTGCACGGACCACGATGGCCCGGCGGCGGGCATATTCCGCCTGACTGGCGAACTGGACGCTGAACGCCGCGTGGGCGGGGCGGCGGCCCGGGGCGCTTCCGCACCCTGCCAGGATTGACCGCAACGACGCGGTTCGCCATCCTGACCGGCTGTGTCTCCTCGAACCGGGATCTGCACACCCCATGGCCCCCTCGACCCGCTACAACGCGGCCGACATCGAAGTCCTGTCGGGACTCGAACCGGTGCGCCGCCGCCCCGGCATGTACACGGACACCACCCGTCCGAATCACCTGGTACAGGAAGTCGTCGACAATTCGGTCGACGAAGCCCTGGCGGGCCACGCCTCGACCATCGAGGTGAGCGTGCACAAGGATGGCTCGGTGACGGTCAGCGACGATGGCCGCGGCATGCCGGTCGACATCCATCCCGAGGAAGGCTTGTCCGGCGTGGAACTGATCCTCACCCGCCTGCACGCGGGCGCCAAGTTCTCGAACCGCAACTACGCGTTCTCGGGGGGCCTGCACGGCGTCGGCGTATCGGTCGTCAACGCATTGTCTTCGTTCCTCGAAGTGCTGATCCGGCGCGATGGCACCGAATACCGGATGCGCTTCAAGGATGGCGAGGCGGTCGGAAAACTGGAGGCTCTCGGGGACGTCCCCAGGCGGCGCACCGGGACCGTGCTGCGCTTCCTGCCCGACCCGAAGTATTTCGATTCGCCGAAGGTCTCGCTCCCGAAACTGAAACACCTGCTGCGGGCGAAAGCGGTGTTGTGCGCAGGACTGACCGTGCGGCTTGCCGACGAAGCGAGCGGCGAGCGTTTGGAGTGGCGCTACGAGGACGGCCTTGCCGAATACCTGAAGTCGGAACTGGACGGCGCCGCTTGCCTGCCGACCGGGCTGTTCGTCCACCACGCCCAGCGCGAAGACGGCGGCCTCGACGCCGCGTTCGCGTGGATCCCCGAAGGCGAGCTGGTGCAGGAAAGCTACGTCAACCTGATCCCGACCGTGCAGGGCGGCACCCATGTCAATGGTTTGCGTTCGGGGCTCACCAATGCATTGCGCGAGTTCTGCGACCTGCGCAACCTGCTGCCGCGCGGCGTGAAACTCTCGCCCGAAGACGTCTGGGAGCGCGTCGCGTTCGTGCTCTCCCTGAAGATGCGTGATCCGCAGTTCGCGGGCCAGACCAAGGAACGCCTGTCCTCGCGCGACGCGGCCGGGATGACCGAAGGCATCGTCCACGACGCGTTCTCGCTCTGGCTGAACCAGAACGTCGCGGCGGGCGAAGCGATCGCCCAGCTCGCGATCGAACACGCCGCCGCGCGGATGAAGGCGGCCCGGCAGGTCGTGCGCAAGAAGGTTACCCAAGGTCCGGCCCTGCCCGGCAAGCTCGCCGACTGCGCATCGTCGGATCCCGAGCGGACCGAGCTGTTCCTGGTCGAAGGCGATTCGGCGGGCGGTTCGGCCAAGCAGGCGCGCGACAAGGACTATCAGGCGATCCTGCCGCTGCGCGGCAAGATCCTGAACACCTGGGAGGTCGAGTCGGGCGCGGTGCTCGCGTCCGAGGAAGTGCACAACCTGGCGGTCGCGATCGGCTGCGATCCGGGCAAGGATGATCTGTCCGGGCTGCGCTATGGCAAGGTCATCATCCTCGCCGATGCCGACTCCGATGGGCTCCACATTGCGACCTTGTTGTCCGCGCTGTTCCTGCGCCACTTCCCGGCGCTGGTGCGCGAGGGCCATGCCTACGTCGCGATGCCGCCACTGTTCCGGGTCGACGTCGGCAAGCAGGTGTTCTACTGCCTCGACGAAGGCGAGCGCGATGCGCTGCTGAAGCGCATCGAACGCGAAAAGATCAAGGGCACCGTCGCCGTCACGCGCTTCAAGGGACTCGGCGAAATGAACCCGGCGCAGTTGCGCGAATCGACCATCCATCCCGATACCCGGCGGCTGGTGCAACTGACCGTCGACGATGACGCGGCGACCTCGCAACTGGTGGACATGCTGCTGGCCAAGAAGCGCGCCTCCGACCGCCGCAACTGGCTGGAAGAAAAAGGCGACCTCGCTTCGCTCGAGGTGTAGGAGAACCGTGGCGGCGACCGCGATGCGGACGCGGCGATGCCCATGCCTCGTAAAGCCCGCGGTCGCGTGTGCGTGGTGCTTGGGCCGGCTGAAGGAGCGCAGCGACGAGCCGGCGGGCAAGCGTGATGGTCGTTTGTGCATGTGCCCGTCCCGGAAAGCCGGTTCCGGCCTGCGGCCTTGAACCGCGACGGCCGCGCACACGCAGCCACGCTAGACTTTGCCGATGCCTGCTGCCACGAATCTCCACCTCGGCCACTCCGGCGAGGCGTACCCCGACGCGTTCTATGTGCGCCTTGGCGAGCGCCGGTTCGTCTCGACCTTGCATGCCCAGGGCGCCTGGCAACCTGGCGAACAACACCTTGCGCCCGCTTCCGGCCTGGTGCTGGCGGAGGTGGAGCGGCGGTTGCCGAGCGACAAGCTGGTGTCACGTGCGGCGTTCGACGTGCTGGGTGTCATCCATTCCGGTGAATTCACCGTCGACGTCGAGGTGATACGGCCGGGCCGGACCATCGAGCTGGTCGAAGCCAGCATGCGGCACGGCGACCGCACGAGCATCCGCGCGCGCATCTGGCGCTTGGCCGCGTCGGACACCACGCAGGTGCAGGGCATCGAGTGGATGCCCATGCCCCCGCCCGATGCCATGGCTCCGTTGGCGTTTTCGTCAATCTGGGACGGCGGCTACATCGGCTCGCTGGAGGCACGTCAGGACGTAGGCGCACGACCCGGCCGCGGACTCAGTTGGATTCGCACGCGCTGCCCGATGGTGGACGGAGAAATCGATCCGCCTGTCGCGGGTTTCGCGAAGCTGATCGATACCGCCAACGGACTGGTGGTTCGCGAGCACCCCGGCAGCGTGTTCTTCGCCAACGTGGATCTCACCGTGCATTTCTTCCGCCAGCCCGTAGCGGGATGGGTCGGCTTCGACACCCGCGTCAACTTCGGTCCGACCGGGCTCGGAGAAACGCTGTCCGTCCTGAGCGACATCGATGGCCCGGTCGGCACCGCGGCGCAAAGCCTGACCGTGCGCCGGGGACCGGCGTAGGCCGTTTCAAGGCCGCAGGCCGGAACCGGCACTCCGTGCGGATCGGTGCCGGATGAGCGGCGTGTTGCGTATCCCCGAGTTCGACGCGCGAAGCGTGGCCACCGGCGCATCAAGTCAAATCATTCCGCGCCGGTTGCGCGGGCGCTATGGTATGCAGGTCCATCGTTGCCCGACCGCCGCCATGCCGCTCGTGCCCGCCTTCAACCTGCAAGCCTGGATCGACCAGCATCGGCACCTGCTGAAACCGCCGGTGGGCAACAAGTGCATCGTCGACGGCGATTTCATCATCATGATCGTCGGCGGGCCGAACGCACGCAGCGACTACCACTGGGACGAAGGTCCGGAGTTCTTCCTTCAGCTCGAAGGCGAAATGGTGCTGCGCGTGCAGGACGAAGGTGCGCGCCGCGACATTCCGATCCGCGCAGGCGAGGTCTTCTACCTTCCGCCGCGCACGCCGCACTCGCCGCAGCGGATGGCGGATTCGATCGGGCTCGTGATCGAACGAAAGCGCCTGCCGCACGAAAAAGACGGCCTGTTGTGGTTCTGCGAGAAATGCAACCACAAGCTCTACGAGGAATACTTCGTCCTCGACAGCATCGAGAAGGATTTCCCGCCGGTGTTCGAGCGCTACTATGGTTCGAAGGAAGCAAGGACCTGCAGCAACTGCGGACACGTCGATCGGCCGCCGGGCCGCTGAGCGCGTGGTGCGCGGGGTGGGGGTCGAACCCACATGGCCTTGCGGCCGAGGGATTTTAAGTCCCTTGCGTCTACCGGTTCCGCCACCCGCGCGGTGATCTGCCGCAAATCGCTATAGTAACCGTGCCCCGGGGAGGACGGACCGGCATGGCAGATCGAGACTCGTACCAGACCATCACCGACTGGCAACGGCTGGACGCCGCGACCGGCGAGGCGATCCGTGCCTTCTGGCTGCGCGAGCAGGCGAATGTCGCTGGTGATGAGGCCACGCGGCGCCTGACGGAAGTGGTGGCGCACGTCGTCGACGAGCAGGGACAGCTCGCCGCGGTGGCGACCGCCACCCCGAAAGTGTTGCCACGGCTCGGCCAGCCGCTCTACTACTACCGCTGCTTCGTCGGCCGCGACTGGCGCGCCAGCAAGCTGGTACGGCCGCTGCTGCGGCACGCGCAGAAGGTGCTGGAAAGCTGGGCGCGCGCGCACGCTTACCCGTGCATCGGCGTGTTGCTGGAACTGGAGAACGAAGGTTTTGCCGATACCTTGCGCTGGGCGCACTGGTCAGGCGTCGGTTTCTCCTACATCGGTGTCAGCCCACGCGGCCTCGACCTGCGGGTCTGGTACTTCCGTGGCGCGCGCCTGAAGACGCCGGCGGAACTCGCCGAACTGCGCGGGCGGGTCGGGCGCGCCCCGCCGCTCGTCGCCGCACGACGGCACTGACGCGGGATTTTGCGTCGCGTAGCGGCCGCACCGGGCCTGCACCCGGTGCGGCCTGCCTCCAGCGCGCGTCCGGGAGCTTCGGCTACTGCTGCCCGGCCAGGGCAGCAGCCGCCGCGCCGATGTCGAAGCTGCCGAGGCCGCTGGCCCAGTCCCAACCGATGCGCGCGACGTAGCCGCGATTGTTGCCGGACCTCACGTCGTGGATCACGTACCCCGGCAGTGCATAGAGGTGCGGCGCCGCGAACCCTAGGCTCCGGTTGCCCTGGAAGATCCGCGCCCACGCACCCGTGAACAACGGGGCCGAGAGGCTGGTCCCGCCGACCTGGATGTAGCCGCCATACGCCGAGACGTAAATGATGGCACCGGAGCTTGGATTTCCATCGAACGCAACGTCGGGCCCCCGTGCTCCGGCGAACGGCCCGTAGGTCAGACCCGCCTGCCAAGGTTGTGCCATCTCCGCCGAGCTCGGGCTGCCGCCCGAGTCGATCCAGACGTTTTCACGGGCCCAGGTCGTCGAGGACGCGCGCAGCGTGGTGCCGCTCACCGCGACCACCCACGGCGAACTCGCCGGATAGCTGGCGGAATCCTCCGGGTTGCCGAAACCGCACTCATCGGCGCCGGAGTCGCCGGTCGAAACCGAGAAGGTCTGGCCCTGCGCGGCCGCGATCTGGAACAGCGCGTCGTCGGCCTGCAGCGAGCCGTCGCCGCCCTGGTTCGCGTCCTCGTAGCGTTCGCATTCGCCGAACGAGGCATTGATCACCTTCGGCAGCGGCTCGCCGACGGTCGGCGTCACGATCTCGTCCAACGAGTCGGTGATCGTGGTGTTGTATCCGCCATACGCGGCGTAGAACGTCATGCTCTTCACCCCGCCCGTCATCCCGATGATGTCCTGGCTGTCCAGATCCCACTCGATGGAGCCCTGATCGACGTTGCCATTGCAGGTCGGATCGCCGATCGTGGTGCCGCCGAGGCCTTCGCCGGTGTCCCCGTTGATGCCATTCGTGTCGGTGCACACAACCCTTGTCCTGACCTTCGGCAGACCATGGTCCTGGGTGAAAACCTTGAGGTCGCTGATCGTCGGCGCCATGCTGCCCCAACCCCAGACCGCCACGTTGAGTGCAGTCGCGGGCGCCAGGCTATTGGCGTCGTAGATGTTGGCGAATTCGAGCGGGTCGTGTCCCATCACGCCGATCTGCGAAGCAGGCCGGGGGCGCGCCAGGATGTGCGCCGTGTGCACCGTCTGCAAGCCGAGCACCGCCTGCACGGTGTCCTGCAGGGACGCCGGCACCCGGATCGCCGTGTTGTTGGCAAACGCGTCGCGGCCATCATGGGTGCGCACCGCGACCAGGCTGGTCTGGAACGCCGACTGCACGGTCGCGGCGCTGCCGGTGGCGTGGACAATCATCCGGTTCCTGGCGATCTCGACGTTGCTGAAACCCGCCCGCTGCAGGTAGTCGGCGACCGCCTGTGCCTGCGCCGGGCTCGGCAGATGGTTCTGCAACTGTGCCTGGCTCATCACGCGCGGCGCGTTGGACGCGCCGACCTTCGCGAGAAACGACTTCATCCGGGCCTCGTCGCGCAGCTTCAGGACCACGGAAATGCGAATGGCCTGGTTGAGCGGAACGGTGTTCCGTATCGTGTCGCCCCGGCTGAGCTGCGTTGCCCCCGCCAGCGCGTGGAACGGACCGCCGGCCGGTACGGCGGCGATGGCCGTGCCCATGACGCCCAATGCGCCCGCAACGGCAAGTGAAAGAACCCGGCCACGCAAACCTGCACGATTCTTGAACATGAGTTGTTCCTCTCCACGGGGTTCGAAGGGCATCGCAATCGATGCATTCACTACGCAATCCACATCACCAGAATCCGCTCATCGGGATCCGTCCATACCTGTTTCGCTGCTGCCGCACCGCCGGCGGCCGCGACCGGGCCCGGGGCTGAGCCACCGTACCCGCGACCGCCCCGGCCGCGCGAGTTACCAACTGAAGCCTGCACCGACACCTCCGGAGGTTTGGCCATTGGCCGAGGACACGCCAATCGAGAAGCTGGCGTTGTGACTGGAGAACACGTGCTGGTAGCCGATCGATGCGGCATTGCGGCTGCCGTAGGTGCCCACGCCGACGCCAACCCGGTTGTCGCCGGACAACCCCGCAGTATTGATTGCCATCTGCGTGGACGCAGCTGCCATGGCACCCAATGTGTCGATCCGCTTGTCCTGGATCGCGAAGCGCGAGCTCACCTGCTGCTGGTACGAATTGAACGCGTCGGTGGTGACATACCCGGTCAGCGCCTCGTTGGTATATGCATTGGCCTGCGTGACGGCATGCGCCGTGGCGGCATCGGTGTAGGTCTGCGCGGATTGCAGCGCTTCCTGCGTCTGCTCGTCGGTGTACGTATCCGCGGTGGCCACGGCCTGCTGGGTTTGCACCGACTCCGGCGCCGCGGAAGGCACCTGCAGAGGCGTCGCGACGGCGACCGCGGCCGTCGTGTTGACGGTGGTCGCCGTCGCCGTGGACGCTGCCGCGGTATCCGTGGGAGCGCCGGCAGCGGTTGCCGATCCTTCCATCGGGGTCGCCGCGGCTGCGGGGACGGGTCGCTTCGCGGCCGCGGTGACCGCCGCCGGGGCGACCGCCGTGGGGCTGGCCGACCCATGCGCCGCCGCCTGCAAGGTCACCGTCGACTGGGCCGGCGTGTCGTTCACAGTCGCGGCGGTCGGGGCCACGGATTTCGCCGCGTAGTTGTCCTGCAGGTATTCGAGGGTGACCGCATCGTGGCCGTCGACCGGATCCGCCACGTTCACGATGCGCCGGTAATTGCCCATCGAACCGACCGATACCGTGTTCATGAACGAAGCCAGTGAGCCGGCACCGAGCGCCACGCTGTTGGTCGCGGTGGCCTGGGCGCCGGCGCCGAATGCCACGGCACCGCTGCCGGTCGCCATCGCGCCGGCACCGAACGCCGATGCGTTCACCCCGCTCGCCAGCGCCCCGGCCCCGAGGGCCGCGGCATTGTTGCCGGACGCCGATGCGCCCACGCCCGCCGCGGTGGCGTTGACGCCGCCCGCGACCGCCGCGCTGCCCAAGGCCGAGGCATTGATGCCACCGGCCTGGCTGCCGGCGCCGAGTGCGATGCTGGTATCGCCCGATGCGGCGGCATTCGGCCCTGCAGCCACCGCCTCCGCGCCGAGCGCCACGGCATCGTCGCTGCCATCCCCGGCGCCGTTGGCCGTGAAGTAGGCGGCCGTGGCCGTGCCAGCGGCGGTTGCTGCCCCCAGTTGGGCGAGGTTGACCGCATCGGTGGCTTCGCTGCCTGCCGCGACATGGGTGATCTGGCGTTCGCTGCCCACGTCGCCCACCGACACGCTGTTCGCGCGATCCACCGCCGAATTCGACCCCAGCGCGACGCTGTTGGCAAAGCCCGTCGTATCGGCGCCGTGCCCCAGCGCGACGCCACCTTCCGCATCAGCCACCGCATTGGCGCCGATGGCGGCGCTGTAGTCGCCGGTGGCGGTCGCGTTGTCGCCCATGGCGATCGAGCGCAGGCCTTCGGCGGTCGCGTAGCGGCCCACCGCCACCGAGTCGTCGCCGAACGCATTGGCGGTGTCGCCCAAAGCCACCGACGAATACCCCTGCGCCACCGCGAACGCGCCCACCGCGGTGGCGTACGCGCCGCCCGCCGCGCTGGTATTGCCCATCGCCAGCGCGGAGTCCGCGCTCGCCGACGCGTACGCACCGAACGATGCGGCAGCGCTGATGTTGGCCGTCGCGCCCGGACTGCCTGCTACTGCGCCGAACCCGACCGCCAGGTTGTTGGTACCGTAACCGCCCCCGGCAAACGACGTGGAGCCGATCGCCATGTCGTTGCTGAAAGCGGCAATCGCGCCGTGGCCGATCGCGACGCTGTCCGGACCCCAGCCGACACTGGAATACCCGACCGCGACGGCCCCGTCGTATTGGGTCAGGCTCTCGCGCCCGATCGCGACCGTGCCATCGCCATTGGCCGTGGACTTGTAACCGACCGCCACGGATCCCGAAATGGGACCTCCGCCGGCGGTATTGCTCCCGCCCGCATAGGCAAGCGTGCCGATGGCGGTGGCGTAGTCGCCCCAACTGACCGCGGCCGCGCCGAATGCGCTGCCACCCAGCCCGTACACCCAGGTCTTTTCGCCACCGGAGGTGAATCCCGGAGGCATCTTTCCGTCACCATTGACGTCCAGCCAACCGCCGACCGCAGTGGCCCCGGAGCCGATCGCGAACGTGCCCGATCCGACCGCGACCGAACCGTCGCCGTAGGTCACGGCGGCATTGCCGACCGCCACGCCGTTGACCGTAAGCTGCGCGGCGCCCGCATTGGCGCCCAGGACGGTCGAACCCTGCGCTCCCTCGAAGGCCAGCGCGTGGTTGCCGATCACGACGTTGTCGGACGCTCCGACCAGCTTCCCGGCCTCGTCGAAACCGTCCATGGCCATCGCGTTGTTGCCGATCACGATGCTGTTGTCGGCGAGGTTTCCGGTGTAGGCGTTGGTGCCCAGGACGATGCTGCCGTGCGCCGCTGCGATGGCGGCGTTACCGATCGCGATGCCGTCGACGCCAAGGACCGTCGCATGGTCGCCCACCGCGATGCCTTCGGTCGGTGCGGTGTAGGTGTGGCTCCCGTATTTGCTCGATACGCTGTAGGTACCGGTCGCCGCCACGTAGGCGCCGTTGCCGATGGCAACGCCGCTGCTGCTGCCCGCGTAGGCGTTGCTGCCGAGCGCCACGCTGTTGGCGCCGAGGGCGTTCGCCGTGTCGCCGAGCGCGGTCGCGGAATACCCTGCGGCGACGGCGAAGGGTCCCACCGCGGTCGCGTAAGTGTTCGCAACACTGGTGTTGCCCAGCGCCAGCGACGAATCGCCCAGCGCCGTGGCGTTGCTCCCGAACGCCGCGCTTGCGTAGCCTTGCGCGAGCGCGGCGCTGCCCACCGCGATGCTGTTGGAACCGAGCGCCGCCGCGTACAGGCCGAGTGCAATGCCGGCGGTCGCGGCGGGCGCGGTATAGGCACGAAAGCCTTCCGCAATCGAAACATCGCCGAGCGCCACCGAATCCGCGCCGATCGCCGTGGCGATGTAGCCACTCGCATAGGCGCCGACGCCCATCGCGGTGGTGCCTCCGTTCACCGCGTGCGCGCCGGCACCGAATGCCGCCGAAAGACGGCCGTCCGCATGACTGCCCGCGCCGATCGCGGTGCCTTGGTATCCGGTCGCGTACGCCCACGAGCCCACCGCCGTCGCATACTTGCCGCTGGCATAGACATGACTGCCGACCGCGGTGCTGTAGTTGCCCGTGGCGATGGCGAGATCGCCGAGCGCGGTACTGGAGTACCCGCTGGCCGTCGAGCGCCAGCCTACCGCCGCGCTGTACGTGCCGCTCGCCTGCGTGCCCTGCCCCAACGCGGTGCTGTATTTGCCGGTGGCGCTCGCGCCGTTGCCGAATGCCGAAGCGCCTTCGTTCGTCGCCATGGCATTGGCGCCGACAGCGGTGGCCGGGGAAGTCCCGTAATAGCTGGTGCCGTTGGCCGTGGCGTTCTGGCCCATGGCGACGTCGCCGCTGCCGTAGGCATGCGCGCTGGCGCCGATGGCGGCGCTGTAGTCGCCGGTCGCAGTCGCGTTGTCGCCCAGTGCGATGGAGCTAAGGCCCTGGGCGGTCGCATAGTGGCCTACCGCCGTCGAGTCGTCCCCGAGCGCGGTGGCGGTATCGCCCAGTGCCGTCGACGAGTAACCCTGCGCCACCGCGAACGGGCCCACTGCCGTTCCGTATTCGCCGCTCGCCAGGCTGGTGTTGCCGAGCGCGACCGCGGAGTCGCCGCTGGCCGATGCCTGGCTGCCGATTGCCGCACTCGCGTATCCGGTGGCCGAGGCAAACGTACCGATCGCCACCCCGTTCGTGGCGCCGGCACCGGTGCTGGCACGGAATCCTTGCGCGATCGATTCATCGCCCACCGCATAGGCGTCGGTTCCGAGCGCCGTCGCGATATAGCCGGTCGCATGCGCGCCATAGCCGACCGCGGTCGCCGCCACATTGCTCGCCACCGCGTACTTCCCGACCGCGGTCGTCGCCGGCGCGCTGGCGCTCGCGTATTTGCCGATCGCCGTGCTGTCGTCGCCGGCCGCGTTCGCGTCCTTGCCGAGCGCCGTCGCGTACCTGCCGCTGGCATTCGCCAGCGCACCCACAGCCGTCGAATACTCGCCGCTCGCGGTTGCCTGCTGGCCGACCGCGGTCGAGAGCGTGTTCGACGCGATCGCACCGGTGCCGAACGCGTTCGACCAGGTTCCGGTAGCCTGCGCGTTGTATCCGATCGCATTCGCCGAAGTATCGGTCGCCTGCGCGTTGATCCCGACCGCCGTGCTGTAGCGGCCGCTGGCCGCGGCGTCCGTACCCAAGGCCGTGGTATCCAGGTTGCTCGCCGTGGCATTGGCGCCCAGCGCCGTACCATGCACGCCCGTCACGCGGGCACCCGCTCCGACCGCGATCCCCTGGGTCGCGCTGTAGCCGGAGTAATAGCTGCCCGACGGCCCGATGGCCGCCACGTATGCACCGGCCCCGATCGCGACGCCGTTGTCGCTGCCCGCATAGGCGCGATCGCCCAGCGCCACCGAACTGGCCCCCCAGGCCATGCTGTTGGTGCCAAGCGCCGTCGAGTAATTCGCCGTCGCCTGCGCGTTGTTGCCGAACGCCGACGATTGCAGACCTGCCGCGTAGGCGAGGCTACCCACCGCCGTACTGTTGTCGCCCGCCGCCCGCGCGTATCCGCCCGCTGCGATTGCTGAGGCGCCGGCCGCCGCCGCACCGAACCCGACCGCCGTCGCATCGGACCCCGTCGCCGTCGTCGATTGTCCGAGCGCGGTGCTGCCGTCGCCGCCCGCATAAGCGTGGTCGCCGAACGCGCTGGACCTCTCGCCGCTGGCGGTCGATGCATGGCCGCTGGCGGTGCTGTCAGCGCCCGAGGCCGTCGCCAGCGGACCTGAAGCCGTCGCCTGCGCGCCACTCGCCACTGCATCGTCCGAACCGTCGGCCGGTCCGTTGGCCTTGAAGTAGTGCGACGTCGCCGCCGCCGCGCCGTCGTTGGTCGCCGCGTTCAATTGGGCCAGGTTTACGGCATCGGTATTTTCCGTTCCCGCCGCCACGTTGGTGATCTGCCGCTCCGAACCCGGCTCACCGACGGACACGCTGTCCGCGCGATCGACCACCGATCCTGCACCCAAGGCCACCGAGTCTGCAAAACCCATGGTGTCGGCGCCGCTGCCCACGGCGGTACTGCCATTGCCCGTCGCGTGCGCGCCGGCGCCGATCGCGGTACTGGCATTGCCGCCGGCGTCGGCATCGCTGCCGAAGGCACTCGCATCGCGCCCGCGCGCAATGCTCGAATTGCCGACGGCGGTGCTGGACCTGCCGGCCGCCAGGGCACTCGTGCCCAATGCGCTCGAGCGGTTGCCGAGCGCCCGGCTCGCGTAGCCCACGGCCGTGCTGGAATTGCCTGGCGCAACGGCGGAAGCGCCCAGGGCCACGCTGAAAGCGCCTGCCACGGAGCCGGCGCCGAAGGCACTCGCCTGGTCGCCGTGCGCGATGCTCCGGTTGCCGACCGCTGTGCTGGACTGGCCATGCGCAACGGCGCCGTTCCCGCATGCCAGCGCCTTGTTGCCCGGCGCGGTCGCGCCGCTGCAGTTGGTCTGTCCCGCAAGTGCACCCGTCCACGGCGCGAGGCAAAGCGCCAACGCCGCCACCAATGCTTGCAACACCCGCCGCGGGCTCCGCGAAGCATGCGATTCCCCGACCGCTCCACCACCACTCCTGATCGACGCCAGTTCCGAGGCCACGACCACCTGATGGAGGGACTGGTTCCAGACCAAGCTGTAGATCTTCTTGTTCATCGTCGACCCCGGGGCGCGAGTTGTGATGAAGGATCTCGAATGGCTAGCTGCGGTTTCCTCGGATTGCGTTCGGCTGGGTACGTCGCTACGGCGACCGGCGTGTCATGCGGCCCGCGGGCGCACCCAAGCGCCCGCCGCTCCCGCCAGGGGGGCGACGACGAAAACGGGAAGAATCGGGCTTGTCACCCGCGGTGACGTGCGAGAGGCGTCCATCGCTCCTGCGGCTCCCCAGACGACCTGCATCGGGTGAGTCTGGTACTCCGTGCGCGCGATGGCAACGGCTGCCGGTGATGGATAAACATCACGATAGAAACCGCTCACTGGCGGCCGCGTGCACCGCGACGCCGCGGATCGGCACCGCATGAGACCGACCGATTATTTGCGCTGCGCCACCGGTGCCGCGGACGCGTCCAGCGCCGCCCGCCACCCCAGCTGGAAACGGCTGCGCGTTCCGTAAAGCTTCATGAGTTCGGCGATGCGGCGGTTGAGCGTTGCCGAAGAAATCCGGAGTTCCGCGGCGATGGCCTTGTCGTTGAGACCCGCCGCCAGCAGCGGCACCAGCGCATCCGCGATTTCGCGCCTGCGGTCACGCTGCCCGGCCGCCATCCGTTCGCCGTGGCCGAACACGATCGGCGTGGCGCGCTCCCACATGAACTCGAACAGCAGGCACAGCGCCTTCAGCAACGCGCCGCCGTGGACCAGCAGCGCCGGTGACTTCTCGGGCGCCTCGCTGTTCAGGGTGAGCACCGCGGCACCCCGATCGAAGATCACCATCTTGAACGGCAGCGTTTCGATCATGCGTGCCTGTTCGCCGCGCGCGACATCCTCCTTGAGGCGGCCCAGCATTCCGGGAATCTCGAGCATGCTGTTATCCGAGATGGTCCTGACCTGCATCCCCGCCCTGAGCCTGCTCGGCGGGGTGATGCCCGGGGTCAGGGTCGGGGCGCGCTGGAAACACATCGCCTCCGTGCGGAACGACTTGTACATCTGCTGGAGCACCACCCCGAGCTGGGCGCGATTGCTGACCAGCTCGAGGACCGGCTCGTGGGCGTTGCCGTTGCCCGATTGCGCCGCCTGCTCCTCGAGATCGGGAATCGCGGTGCGCGCCCGCTCCAGCGCCGCCTGTTGCTGCTTGATCAGCGCCGTGATGGTGAATTCGGGGGGCGCTGCGACATAGACCCGCGGAACCTGTGGGGTGTGGGTGGCGAGGCCGAGCGCGTCGAGGTCGGCGAGCAGCCGCCGGGCGACCCGCGGCGTGATGCGGATTTCCTTCGCCACTTCAGCCGCTGTCGCCATGCGCCGCATCAGCAGCGCGCGATAGGCGCGTTCCTCGACTTCGCTGATCCCGAGCAGCTCCAGCGGCCGTGAGTTGGCGTCCAGGTGGCTCGGCGCATTGGCCATACGCGTCTTCCCCTGACAGGCGGTGCCGGTCGATGCTGCGCCCCGATGTGCATCGAAGTCAATGCGTCGATGAGGCCGCGGACGGACCGCGTTCCCATGCAGCCTGAGCCCGGCGGATTGCGCTACCGTTGCAGCACCGCCGGTATCCGGAGAGGAAGTTGCAGGAACGACAGCCCAACCTGGAGGAGATGCTGGCTGTGCTCCGCGAGGAAGTGTCGAACCTGCGCGCGGAAGTCGCCGAGCTTCACGCCTGCATCGGTGAAGTGCCGGCCATGGAAGGCGGCATCACCAGCTTCGAGGAATGGCAGCAGCAACGCGATCAGCCGTAACGGCAAACGAGCCCGGCGAGGCGAGAAAGTCACGCCGACGCGGTGATTTTGGATACCGGATGCCGGTTTTGGATACCGCGGCAAAACGCTGAAAGCCGCGCCAGCATTGGAGGCAGGGTGGGTCGGAATCGAACGAATCGCGCATCGCCTTGAATTCACGGCGTAGCTTTGCGCGTTCGTCGTCATGGTTCCCCCAAATGTTCCCCCAAGTACGTTCCGCTCAAACATCCTCATGCCGCACTGTAGGCCGCGCGAACGACATTTCTGCCGTATTTGCGTTCGAGCTCCCGCACTGCGAAGTGACCTTCCGCCATGCGTTGGAAATGGCTGATAAAGATCAGGTTGAGCGCGCTG
>JAICJG010000054.1 GCA_025928585.1 Rhodanobacteraceae bacterium | reverse complement strand
CAGGAACGAGGTGATCAGCCACGACCAGCAGAACATCGGCATCTTCAGGAGGTCGAGGCCCGGCGCGCGCAGGTTGAGGATCGTCGCGATGATGTTGATCGAGCCGAGGATCGAGGAAATCCCCATCAGGTGGATCGCGAAGATCATGAATGCGATCGAGTCGCCGCCCTGCAGCACCAGCGGCGGATACATCGTCCAGCCCGCGGCCGGCGCGCCACCCGGCATGAAGAACGTCGACAGCAACAGCACGAACGCGAACGGCAGGATCCAGAACGACAGATTGTTGAGGCGCGGCAACGCCATGTCCGGCGCGCCGATCTGCATCGGGATCATCCAGTTCGCGAGCCCGACGAACGAAGGCATGATCACGCCGAAGATCATCACCAGCCCGTGCATCGCCGTGAGTTCGTTGAAGAAATATGGCTGCATCAGTTGCAGGCCGGGCTCGAACAGTTCGGCGCGGATCAGCATCGCGAAGCCACCGCCCACGAACAGCATCAGGAACGAGAACGACAGGTACAGCGTTCCGATGTCCTTGTGGTTGGTGGACATGAACCAGCGCTCGAAGAAGCTCTGATGATGTTCTTCGTAATGGACGGCGTGCGCGGTGCTCGACATGGTGCGAATCCTCTGGAATGCCTTGTGCTACGCGAATCTGCGAGGCCTGCCGACAGGCCCTCGATCAACCCTTGGCCGGCGCCGGTTTCGGCGGGGCCACATCGGCGGTGCGCGATGCCTTGTCGAGGCTCGCCGCATTTTCCTGCGTCGCGAGCCACGCATTGAACTGGTCGCGCGGCAGCACCTTGACGACGACCGGCATCGCGCTGTGGTCCTGACCGCACAGCACGTAGCACTGGCCGCGATAGATGCCGGGCTTGTCGACCTTGGTCCAAGCATCGTTCATGATGCCCGGGATCGCGTCACGCTTGGCCGCGAAGTCCGGCACCCACCACCCGTGGATCACATCGCCACCGGTGATCAGGAAGCGCACCTTGACGCCCGCCGGGATCACCAGCGGATGGGTCACGTCGAGCAGGTAGTCATTGCTGCCATCGGCCGCCTTGATCGTGTACGGGCTGATGCCCGAGTCGAGCTGGCGTGCCTTGTTGCTGTCCCACGCGAGGCGCGAATAGATCGTCGGCACCCTGGTGATCGGCTTGCCGTCGTAGCTGACGTAGTCGTAGCGCCACAGCCACTGGTAGCCGGTGACCTTGACGGTCATTTCCGCACCGGTCGCGTTGTAGATCTCGCGGGTGATGATGGTCGCCGGCGTCGCGAGACCGACCAGGATCAGCACCGGCACCAGCGTCCACATGAATTCGAGCTTGGTGTTGTGGCTCCAGGTCGCCGCCACCGCGCCCTTCGATTTGCGGAAGCGGAACATCGCGGCGAACATCGCGCCGAACACGATCACGCCGAGGGCGACGCACACCCAGAACGCCGCCATGTGCAGGTCCCAGATGTGGTGGGAGAGCGGAGTCACGCCCTTGTCGAGGTTGACTTGCCACGGGCGCGGGTTCGCGACAGCGGCCATCGACAACAGCAGGCCGGCGAGCACGATCGCTGCCCCCTGGACCTGCCGCTTGCAGTTGCTGGAACTCATTGTCATCGCACACCCGGCTCGCTTGGAATCTGTGTTGTTGCTTCGATGCATCGTTTGGGTCATTCGCCGCACCGGCTCGAGCATGCTGCCGAACCGTTGCCGTTGCAGGCAAGGGCCCGGCGGGGATTGGGAAGCATGACCCCGTCGTTCCCCGATTTGCAGCGATGATCGTCCGGATCTTCCTCAACCATCACGCCAACCGCTGCGGCCCGATAGCAGGTTTCCGAGCCACCGCGACAATTGCATCCGTTCGTCATCCCCGAGGCACTGCCCCACTTCCTGCACGCGGCCGTGCGCGGTGAGCACCACATGCTGGTGGCCATCGCCGCGATCCAGCACCCGCACCCTTGTCCACGCCGCAGGAAACGTGCTCACGGCACGGCCCCTCGACGGCACCTGCTCGATCCGGACCTGGTCCGTGTCGAGCGTGATGCGCTCCCTGCGGTCCCCGCTACGCCACACCAGCCAGAACGCGACCGCCACCACCGGGATCACGATCAACGTGAACAATGGCGCGAACACGTCACCGCCCCAAGCCGCCACGGCCGCGACGAACAAGGCCGCGAGGCTCAACTCCCACACCGCCCGGCGAACCTGGCGACGATTCAGCGCCCGGTTCGGTGCCAGCAGCAGCGTCACCTGCCCGGTGTCAGCGATTCCCGGAAGACGTGTGATCATGGACATCGGCGGTACCGCAATCAGGGAATCATAAGGCGACCGGTCCAGCACGGCAAGAATAAGCCCGTGCCTGTCGATGACTTGTGCCACGCATCATTGGCCCGGCCCGAGGACGCGACGTACAATGGGCGGTCACGTCGCAGCTCCTTCCGATGCCCGAAATCCTCGCTCCCGAATTGCCCCCGCCGCCGGGCCCGGCACGCGCGCGCATCACCGCGGCCTGGCTGCGCGACGAGACCGAGGCGGTCAACGAGTTGCTGCACCTTGCGGAGCTGCCCCCCGACGAGCGCGCCGCGGTCGAGAACCACGCCGCCGCACTGGTCACACGCGTGCGCGCCAAGCAGGACCAGCGCAGCGCGATCGCCGCCTTCATGCAGCAGTATGACCTGTCCAGCGCCGAAGGCGTGCTGCTGATGTGCATCGCGGAGGCGCTGCTGCGCATCCCCGACAGCGACACCGCCGACCGGCTGATCCGCGACAAGCTCGGCGAAGCCGACTGGAAGAAACACCTCGGCACCAGCAAGTCGCTGTTCGTCAACGCCTCCACCTGGGGGCTGATGCTGACCGGCCACCTCGTGAACCTGCCGGATGCGACCCGTCGTGACTACCAGGCCGCGCTGCGCCGCCTGCTGAACCGCGCGGGCGAACCGCTGGTGCGCCTCGCGGTGCGGCAGGCGATGCGGATCATGGGCCAGCAGTTCATCATGGGCCACACGATCAAGGCGGCCCTCGCACGCGCGCAGCGCAACGGCAATGCCGACTATCGCTATTCGTTCGATATGCTGGGCGAAGCCGCGCTGACCGCGCCCGACGCCGCGCGCTACCTACGCGCCTACCGCGCGGCGATCGACACCCTCGGCAACCACCCGAAGGCCGGCGACGTGCTGGCGGCGCCGTCGGTGTCGGTCAAGTTGTCCGCGCTGCACCCGCGTTACGAAGTGGCCGATCGCGCGCGCGTGCACGCGGAACTCACGCCGCGCATCGTGGAACTCGCGCAACTGGCGATGGCGCGGGGCATCGCACTCACCATCGACGCCGAGGAAGCCGCGCGCCTGGAACTGTCGCTGGACGTGATCCACGCCGTGTTCACGCACCCCTCGCTCGCGGGCTGGGACGGCTTCGGCCTGGCGGTGCAGGCGTACCAGAAGCGTGCGCCGTTCGTGATCGACTGGCTGGCCGAGACCGCCCGCGTGGCCGGGCGTCGCTGGTGCGTGCGACTGGTCAAGGGCGCCTACTGGGACGCCGAGATCAAGCTGGCCCAGGAGCAGGGCTTGGCCGGATATCCGGTGTACACCCGCAAGCCCAACACCGATGTCTCGTACCTCGCCTGCGCACGACGCATGTTCGAGGCCGGCAGCGCCCTCATCTATCCGCAGTTCGCGACCCACAACGCACACACCATCGCCGCGATCCATCACATGGCGCGTGGTCGGCCATTCGAGTACCAGCGCCTGCATGGGATGGGCAAGGAGCTGTACGATGAGGTGATCGGCAAGCCGCACCTCGACGTGCCCTGTCGCGTGTACGCGCCGGTCGGCAGCCACCGTGACCTGTTGCCGTACCTGGTCCGCCGGCTGCTGGAAAACGGCGCCAACACCAGCTTCATCAACCATGTGGTCGATGAATTCCTGCCCATGGGGAAGCTGGTGGGCGATCCCTGCGAAGTGGTGCGCGGATTCGCGTCCAAGCCGCACCCGCGCATCCCGCTCCCCGTCAATCTCTACGCGGGCCTGAGGAAAAATTCGATGGGCGTGAACCTGTCCGACGACAACGAACTGGCGTCCCTCGCCGAAGCGGCCAACCGGCACCCGGGTCCCTGGCGCGCCGCGCCGCTCGTCCCCGGCGCCAAGGCGTCGGGCGCCACCGTCACCGTCACCAATCCCGCCGACCGGCGCGTCGAGGTTGGAACCTGGCAGGGCGGCGATTCCGCCACCGTCGACAAGGCGCTCGCGAACGCCGTTGCCGCCCAGCCGGGCTGGGACCGCCTGCCCGCCGCGAGCCGCGCCGCGATCCTCGAATACGCCGCCGACCTCCTGGAGGCGCGCCGCGGCGAATTCGTCTCGATGTGCGTGCGCGAGGCCGGCAAGACCATCTCCGCATCCGTCTCCGAAGTGCGCGAGGCCGCCGACTTCCTGCGCTACTACGCGACGATGGCGCGACGCTTGTTCGGCCAGCCGGAGGCTCTCCCGGGGCCGACGGGCGAAACCAACGAACTGTCGCTGCACGGACGCGGCGTGTTCGTGTGCATCAGTCCGTGGAACTTACCCTTGGCGATCTTCACCGGCCAGGTGAGCGCGGCGCTGGTCGCCGGCAACGCGGTGATCGCCAAGCCCGCCGAACAGACCACGCTGGTTGCGCACGCGCTGGTGAAACTGCTGCACGAGGCGGGCGTTCCCACCGACGTGCTGCAGTTCGTCCCCGGCGACGGCGCCACGGTCGGCCCGGCACTCACCCGCGACGCGCGCGTCGCCGGCGTGGCCTTCACCGGCTCGACCGAAACCGCGCGTGCCATCAACCGCGCGCTGGCCGCGCGCGACGCGCCGATCGCCGCGCTGGTTGCCGAGACCGGCGGACAGAACGCGATGATCGCCGATTCCTCGGCGCTCCCCGAACAACTGGTCAAGGACGTCGTCAGCTCCGCGTTCGATTCGGCCGGGCAGCGCTGCTCGGCCAGCCGGGTGCTGTTCGTGCAGGACGTGGTCGCCGACAAGGTCATCGAGATGCTCGGCGGCGCGATGGACGAGCTCACGGTGGGTGATCCCGCGCTGCTGTCGACCGATGTCGGCCCGGTGATCGACGGCGACGCGCTGAAGATGCTGCAATCGCATGCCGCGCGCATGGATCGCGAGGCCAGCCTGATCCGCGAAGCGAAGCTGCCGGATGCCTGCACGCACGGCACCTTCTTTGCGCCGCGCGCCTACGAGATCCCGTCGCTTGCCGTGCTCGAGCGCGAAGTGTTCGGCCCGATCCTGCACGTGGTGCGCTGGAAGGCGGGCGAACTCGACAAGGTCATCGACCAGGTCAACGCCGCCGGCTACGGCCTGACGCTCGGCATCCACAGCCGCATCGACGAAACCGTGGAATACATCCAGGCGCGCGTGCGCGTCGGCAATTGCTACGTCAACCGCAACCAGATCGGCGCGGTGGTCGGCGTGCAACCGTTCGGCGGCGAAAACCTTTCCGGCACCGGCCCGAAGGCCGGCGGTCCGCATTACCTGTTGCGCTTCGCGACCGAACGCACCTTCACCATCAACACGACCGCTGCCGGCGGCAACGCCTCGCTGCTGACGCTGCAGGACTGACCGTTTGCCCGCCCCTCCCGCCGCGCACGGGCGGGGCGATGCGCGCCCGGTGAAGTCGCGCGGGAGTGCGGCTTCCGGCCGTGCCGCGGCTCCCCGGGCATCCAACCGGGCGTTCCCTGCTACTACCGAGCGGGACCGCAGCCCGCGGAGCTGATGGCATGCGGCGTGCGTTGCGCGGGGTGGAGACCCCTCCGCGAAGGAAATCCAAGATTCCAGCCGCGGAGGCCAACGAAAACCCCGCCGGGTGGCGGGGTTTCGCGGTTGCATGGACGTCGCCGGGCTTCAAAACGTGTATTGCATCGAGATCCCGAACAGGTTGCCCGAGTTGTCGAAGCTGCCGACCAGGTGGTCACCGGTGGCACTCATGTCGTTGACGCTGCCGTTGCCCACGAACAGGTGGGTATAACCGATGTCGAACGCGACGTTGGCGCTGGGCGAATAGGTGGCCCCGACCGAAATCCACTTGCGACCGGCGTCGGGAATCCGCGGATCGCGGGAGAAGTCGCGGGTCGGCGCCTGGTCGAAGGCCACGCCCGCCCGCCAGGTCCACTGGTCGCTGAGCTTGTAATCCATGCCGAGCGAACCGAACCAGGTGTTGCGCCAACCGTAGTACTGGTCGATGTCCGGCTGGTACGGATTGGCGAAGTCGATCGCGAGGTGGCTGAAGGAGCTCCAGCCGGTCCAGGAGAGCTCGGCGCCCCAGGAAACCGGCCCCATGGTCTTGTGCCAGTAACTCAGGTTCGCGGTCGCCGGGGTCGCGAATGCACCACTCACCGCGGTGTTCTGGAACAGCGGCAACTGCGCCTGGGTGAACACGTACTGCACGCTCTGCGGCACCGTGAAGTACGCCGTGCCGCCGATGTGGTGGTTGATCTTGGCTCGGTAACTGAACGCGAGCGTGTCCTGCGGCGTGGGTTTCCATTCGACGCCGGCCTGCCAGCCCCACTTCCAGTCGTCGCCGCGCATGCGCACCGCGCCATCCGCCGACTGCGGCAGGAATCCCGGAACCTGCATGCCCCCGAGGACGGCGCCGAAATCGATCGCGTTGCCGAGATCAATGGTGGCCCTCTGCGCGATCACCGAAAAGCCGAGCGAGAATTGGGGAGAGAGGGCCCATGCGATCGAGCCCGTGAAGTCCGTCGACTTCACGCCGCTTTTCAGCGCCTGGTAGCGCCCCATCCAGCCCGCGTCGTACTCGGTCGCGAGACCGTAGGGCGCGTTGATGGCAAAGCCGAGCCGCCAGTTCGGGCCGAGCGGCGCAATGAAGCTGATCGCCGGTACGCCGTGCACGCCGCCGCCGTTGCCGCCATCGCCGCCCGAGAGCGGCTGCCCGATCGCGTCCGTACCCGACCCGTGGAACTTGGTGCTGACGTCGATCGCGGTGGCGTCGACCTGCACCGCGTAGGTGTCGAAATCGACCATCGCCGCCGGATTGTTCATCACCACGGAGACATCGTTGCCCGCCGCCTCGCGCCCGGCATAGGCGCGGCCCATCGCCTTCACGGTGTTCTCGCTGATCTGGAATCCGGATGCGGATGCGGGCGGGCTGACCAGCGCCCCGGACACCGCGACGGTCAGGGCGGCGAGTGCCAGGCCCGCCAGCCCCGGCACGAAATTCGGTTTGTTGCTCATCGATGCCTCTCCAGTGGAATGGTGTCGTATGCGGGGAAAAGAGTGCGCGCGGCGGGCCCCCGCCCGCGTCGTTCATACGTTTGTATGAATTTTTCGTTAGGCCGACTATCGCATTCCGGCGCGAGCCGCGCAAGTACATGCAGCAATGCGGCGGTCGTGGTAGCCAACACAGCGGCATTCCCTATACTGGGCAGCCCGCCGCACCCCTCCCTCGTCCCCTGCATGCCAATCATCAAATCCCGACGGCGGCCACCGCTATCGCGGTCGCTGCCAAGCTTTCTGCCTTCGCTGATCGCGGTGTTGCTCGCGATCTGGATTCCGCCCGCCCGGGAACGCTATTCATTGGTCCTGTTGCTGGTCGGCGCCTCGCTTTCGATGGCCGCCGTCTGCCACGCGATCGGGTTCGGCTGCGAACCCGGGTTCCTGCGCACGGCGTTGCGCCGCGGCCCCGCCCACCTCATCGCGCTCGCGATCTATACCGCCGTCGTGTTCGTCCTGGTCGCATGGCCGCTGCTGGTGTTGTCGCAAGCGCCCTCGCTCGCGGCGACGCTTGCCTTGTGCGTGGCGCTGGTGATCGCGCTGATCGTGCTGTGGCGCTTGTGGCCGGTGTTCGCACTGGTGTTCGAATGGGACGATGCGTTTCCCGCCGCGTCCGAGCATTCCTGGATCACCACCGCGCTCGCGCGCAGTTTCGGTTTCGCCCGGCACCTGACCCGGGGGCGCGACCTGTTCCTGACACACTTCCTGCCCGCCGCGCTCGCGCAACTCGCGATCGCATTCGGCGCGCTTTCCCTCGCAGGGCTGGGCGCCGCCCTGCCCGACGAAGTCCGCACCGCGTCCCTGTTCCTGTTCGCGGTGGTGGTGCTGCCGGTGTGCTCGCTGATCGTCGCCAATCGCACCCTGCGCCTGCTGTTCGGAGGACGCGGGCGGCATGCCGTACCATCGCCCGGCACACCTCCGCAGACTCCCGAACCTGATCCGGATCCAGGCGCCTCCCGCGCGCACGAACCCGATCGCGAGGAGTCGGTCGAAGCGGCCGCCCCGCTGGTCGCAGCAAACGCGCCGGCCGAGCCGGCGCTCCCGCAGGCGTCGCTCGACGAGGGCCTGCTCGCCGCGGTGCGCGCCGGCGATGCCGCCGCCACCCGCGACTGGCTGGCGCGCGGCGCGAATCCCGATGCCGCACCCGCCGCCGGCGCGCGTGACCAACGCTCGGCATTGGCATTGGCAGCCGAGCTGCCGGACACCCGCGTGCTGCGCGCGCTGATCGGTGCGGGTGCGAAGGTGAACCATCCGCACGCGGGCCTGACCCCACTCCTGGCCGCGACCCGATGCTGCAGCGCGGGCCGTCCGGAAACAGTCACCAGCCTCATCGCCAACGGCGCCGACCCGGCGCTGGCCGACGCCGACGGCAATACCCCGCTGCACCACGCGGCGCTGTGCGCCGATGCCGCGGTTGCGGCAATCCTGATCGACGCGCAGGCGCCAGTGGAAGCGCGCAACCGCAACCAGGCAACGCCGCTCGCGGTGGCCGCAGGCGCTGCGAACTGGCCGCTGCTCGCGTTCCTGGCAAGTCGTGGCGCCCCGCCGGATGCCGCACTGCCGTGGGCCGCCAGCATCCATGATGACGATCCCGAAGGCGTCCGGATCCTGCTCAAGCACAAGGCCCACGTCGATGCGGTGGATGCGCTGGGGCGCAGCGCGCTGATGCACGCGGCCGGGGAAGGCCACGCCGCGATCGCGCGGGTGCTACTGGAAGCGGGTGCCGACCCCGGGCTCGCCGATCGGTATGGCAGCACCCCCCTCATGGAAGCCGGGCGGGCGGGCGCCACCGCGATCGTCACGTTGCTGGCGGAGGGGCATCCGGACGTGCAAGCCGCCGACCAGCACGGCCGCACCGCACTGGTCCTCGCCTGCCAGTCGCCGCGTGCGAATGCCGACTGCATCCAGGCACTGCTCGCGATGGGGGCCGATCCGTGGCGCAAGGGCAGCGATGGCCGCAGTGCGATCGACCATGCGAGCGCAGCCGGGCGTTGGGATCTCGTCGCGCTGCTCGATCCGCAGGCGCAACTGCCGGCGAGCCACGCGGGCGCCAGCCAGCCCGAAGCGGGTGCCGACACGCCGCCGCACCTGCTCGATGCGCTGCGCTTCGCGCATTGGAACGTGGTCGCGCGCTTCGGCGAACGGGTACGCAGTTGGCCGGAAAGCGAGCTCGCCGCCCTCTATCTCGACCTCGCCGATCACGCGGACGCGGCGCCGTGTGCGTGGCTGCTCGAACACGGCCTCGGCGCCGAGGCGCATCTCGACGACGGCAGCCGGCTGTTCGACGTGCTGCTCGAACGCCTGCCGGGCTCTGCCGGCGCGATGCGGCAACTCCTGGACGCCGGCGCCATGCCGACCGGCGCAGGACGCTTCGCGCGCGCACTGGCGCGACTCGGCGAGGCCCCGGACGGCGCGCCATTGGCACTCGCCCTGCTGGAACGCGGCGCCGATCCGTTCGGCGCGGACACGGACGGCCGCACGCCCCTGCACCACGCAAGCCGGCCGCCGCTGCTGCCGGTGCTGGAAGCGCTGCTCGCGTGCGGCGCCGATCCGAACGTGCGCGACCGCGCCGGGGCCACGCCACTGCACGCGGCGCTCGATGCCGCGCCGGACGCCGCCTTGCCTCAGGTCAAGGCGCTGATCGCGTGGGGCGCGGATCCCGAGAGCGCCGCCGCCGGCGGGGAAACGCCGCTCGGCCTGGCGCTCGCGCGCGGCGCGACGCAACTCGAATACTGGCTGCGCTGGAACGGCTGGAGCCTGCCGCGGCGCCCGTTGCGCGCGGACGACCTGCCCGCCGCGGCGGCCGATCCCGATGCCGTTGCGCGGCTGCTGGAACTCGGCCTTCGGGTCGACAGCCGCGACGCGCGCGGCGCCACCGCGCTGCTGCGCGCCTGCGGCGCCGGTTCGCTGCAGAGCGTGCAGCGCCTGCTCGCCGCCGGCGCCGACGCCGGGGCCACCGTGGACACCGGCGCTTCGCCGCTGTCCGCGGCCACCAGCGCGCGCCATCCCGATATCCTGCGTGCGCTCATCGCCGCCGGCGTCGCGGTCGACCACCGCCACGCCGACGAGGTGACCGCGCTGATGATTGCCGCCGCGCTGGGCTATCCCGACATCTGCGCGGTGCTTTGCGAGCTCGGCGCGAAGCTCGACGCCGCCGATGCGCATGGTCGCACCGCGCTGCACGCGGCCGCGCGCTTCTGCTTCGACAGCCGCGACAGCCTGCGCTGCCGCCGGCTCCTCGCTGCGCTGCTGCCGGACAACCCCTCGCTGAACCGCGCGGACGAAGCGGGCGACACGCCGCTGCTGATGCTGCTCGGCGTGCACGTGAAGCCGGGCACCGATTGCGACGGCACCCATCTGGGCGCACTGGTACCGGTGCTGCTCGATGCCGGGGCGGATGCGGCCCATGCCGACCAGCACGGCGTGACCGCGCTGCACGCCTGCGCGATGCACGCTCTGTTCGAGCCGGCGCGGGTGCTGCTCGCGCGCGGCGCCGACCGCGAGGCGCGCGACTGCATGCAACGCACCCCCGCCGAGGTCGCGCGGGTGCTCGGCTATGTCGACCTCGCGCTGGAGCTGTCGCCCCGGCGGAGCGGCAAGCTCAATTCGCAGGTGGTGACGCCGCTGATGACGCATCCCGAGTAGACGCGGCTTCCGCCGCGACGTCCGCCTCGAACAGGCCCTGCAGTTCCGCGTACGCCTCGCGGGTCGTCTGACGCAACGCGATGTCGTCGTCGTACACCAGATGCTGGTCGCGCAACAGCTTCTCGTCGTGTGCGCGGAACATCGCCACGCTCGTTTCGGCCTGCCCGGCGCGGACCCCGAGCGCCGTCAGGGTCAGACGCGCCATCTCGAGGCTCGAATGGAACGTCTCGCGCACCACGTCGGCGGGATCGGAAGCCAGATCCATCAGGCGGAACGCGTGCTGGCGGTTGCGCGCACGCGCGATGATCTTCAGGTGCGGAAACATCCGGCGCACCATCCGTGCCGTGCGCACGTTCATCGCCGGATCGTCGGTCGCCAGTACGAACACCTCGGCCTTGCCGGCCTGCGCCGCGCGCAGGATTTCCACGCGCGAGGGGTCGCCGAAGTAGATGCTGGTGCCGGCGACACTGCGCGACAGGTCCACCTGCTCGACCGAATTCTCCAGCGCCACGAACGGAATGCCGCGCGCGCGCAGCAGCCGTCCCACGATCTGCCCGACCCGGCCGAAGCCGGCGATGATCACCCGCGGCGCATCGGCATCGATTACGTCGTACTCGCGCGGCGGCTTGCGCGCGGCGGGCACCCGCGCCGCGGCCAGCACCAGCAGCGGCACCGCCGCCATCCCGAGCGTCACCACCAGCACCAACAGCTCGTGTTGCGCGCGCGTCAACAGGCCGCTCCTGGCGGCCAGCCGGAACACCACGAAGGCGAACTCGCCGCCACCGGCGAGCAGGGCCGCGAGCTTCAGCGCGTCGCTGCGGTCGAAGCGGCGATCGAGGGCGCCGATCGCGGCCAGTACCGGTGCCTTGCACGCCAGCAGCAGCGCGAGCAGGCCGACCACGATCCACGGGTGCAGCGCGAGCAGCTTCACGTTCACGCCCATCCCGACGGTGATGAAGAACAGCCCGAGCAACAGGCCCTCGAACGGCGCGATGTTGGATTCGAGGTCGTGGCGGTACTCGGAATCGGCGAGCAGCACCCCGGCGAGGAAGGTGCCGAGCGCCATGGAGATCCCGGCGAGTTGCATCAGCCAGGCGGTGCCGATCACCACCAGCAGCGCGGTCGCGGTCGACACCTCGATCAGCTGGGTCTTGGCGACCGCCCGGAACACCGGCCGCAGCGCATAGCGTCCGCCCACCACCACCACCGCGATCACGCCGGCCACCCGCAGGGACGAAAGCCACAGCGGCTGCCCCGGCGCATGGCTCGCGTCAAGGCCCGCGAGCAGCGGGATGGCCGCGATCAGCGGGATCGCCGCCAGGTCCTGGAACAGCAGGATCGCGAACGCCTGGCGGCCGTGCGGGCTCTGCAGCTCGCGCCGCTCGGCGAGGATCTGCAGGCCGAATGCAGTCGAGGAGAACGCGAGGCCGAGGCCGACCACGGCCGCGGCCATCGCGTCCAGGTGGAAGCCGAGCGCCGCGATCAGCCCGATCACCAGCGCGGTGCCGCATACCTGCGCCGCGCCCGCGCCGAACACCTGCCGCCGCATCACCCACAGCCGCTGCGGCGACAACTCGAGGCCGATCACGAACAGCAGCAGTGCGACACCGAACTCGGAAATCCCGGAAATCGCCTCGGGATTGTGGACCCAGTGCAGGCCGTACGGCCCGATCACCACGCCGGCCGCCAGATAGCCGAGCACCGAACCGAGCTGCAGCCGGCGCGCCAGCGGCACCGCGATCACCACCGCGACCAGGAACACCAACACCGACTGCAGCAGCGAATGTTCTTGCACGGACGGACGCACCCTACGCCGGGCGCCGATTATGGCAGTGCCGGCGCTTGGCGCGATGAGCGCGGGCAGGTGGATTGTAGGTCGGGCTGACTCCGGACTTGCTCCGGAGGAAGCCCGACATGGCCGTGCCGTAGTGTTGCCCGAGCGTACGCGAAGCCCAACATCGAACAGCCGTTGGGCTTCGCCGATGAAGCCGGGTCAGCCCAACCTACGACGCGATTCTGCCGATGCCGCGACGCAGTGCATCGCCTGCACGCAGGCTCCTGCAAAACCGCGTGGGCAGGAGCGGGCGCGCCCGACCGTTCCGCGAAAAAACAGAGATGCCACGTTCGTCCGCGAAAACTTTCCCCACCCGGCGCTGCGCACTCGGCGGTGGCCGACTCGACCGAAGAGAAGGAAAAGCTGGATCCCGGCCTGCGCCGGAATGACGGGCACCCACAGGCGCCTCATGGACGGTGCCTCAGCCGCGCGCGTAGCGCTGCTTGAGGAATGCGTGGAAGGCGCGTAGCGATTGCGCCTCGCCGCCACGCGGGCGGCCCGGGCGCTCGCCGTCGTTCCATGCATACACATCGACGTGCAGCCACGGCACGTTCGCCGGGACGAAGTTCTGCAGGTACAGCGCGGCAGTGATCGCGCCGGCATGGCGCGATGCGCCGGTGTTGGTGGTGTCAGCGATGCCCGACGCCATCATCGCGCGGTACGGCTGCCAGAGTGGCAGCCGCCACAACGGATCGTGCCCGGCGACGCCGGCGGCGAGCAACGAGCCCGCGACGTCGTCGTGGCTGGCGAACAGCGCCGGCAGGTCGGGGCCGAGTGCGACCCGCGCGGCGCCGGTCAGGGTCGCGAAATCGATCAGCAGGTCCGGATGCTCCTGGACCGCCGCCGCCAGCGCGTCCGCGAGGATCAAGCGTCCTTCGGCGTCGGTGTTGTCGACTTCGACTGTAATGCCGGCGCGGGTGCGGATCACGTCGCCGGGACGCAGCGCGTCGCCCGCCACCACGTTGTCCACCGTCGGGATCAGGAGCAGCAGGCGCACCGGCAGGCTCGAGGCCATCACGAGCTGCGCGAGCGAGAGGGCGTGCGCGGCGCCGCCCATGTCCTTCTTCATCCAGCGCATGCCGTCGTGGCTCTTGAGGTCGAGCCCGCCGGTATCGAAGCACACGCCCTTGCCGACCAGCGCCAGCAGCGGGTGCCCGGGATCGCCCCAGGTCAGTTCGACCACGCGCGGCACGCGCGGGCTGGCGCGGCCGACGGCGTGGACGCTCGGGAAACCCGCATCCAGAAGCCCCTCGCCACTCCATTCGCGGCATGTCGCGCCATGCCGCGCGGCAACTTCGCGCACCACCGCGCAGACCTCCGCAGGTCCCAAGTCCTGGGCCGGCGTGTTGATCAGGTCGCGGACGCGGACGATCGCCTCGATCGTCGGCGCGAGGTCATCCAGCAGCGCGCGCGGCAGCACCAGCCGTGCGGGTTCGGCGTGCGCATCGCGATAGCGGGCGAAACGGTAGCTGCCGAGCGCCCAGCCGAGCGCGGCATCGTGCAGCGACAGCGCATCGCCGGCGAGCCGGTAATCGTCCGCGGGCAATTGCCACGGCACGCTCCCCAGCGCAAAGGGCGGAAGGCCGGGATCGATGCCGCACAATACCCGCGCACTGTCGCCGCGCGCATCCGGGAGCATGCAGATCGAGCCCGCCTGGCCGACGAAACCGCAAGCCTGCGCCCAGCGCCGCTGGCGCGCGCCAAGGGTCCTCGCGAAAGCCGTCCAGTCGGAGCGCGTGACCGGCGTCAGCGGCAGCGCGCGCCGGCCCCGCCGATCCGCGCTCAGGCCGTGCACGCGTGGCCCCTCGTTGCGACAGCCAGCAGGTGCACGGTCACCACGCGGCGCTCAGCAAGCCGCGGCGGCGGTACAACCGGCGCCCCCCGTACTTGCCGTCGAGGGCGACAGCTTGAGCTCCTGGCCGACCTGCAGCAGGTCGCCGTGCAGGTGGTTCCACTTGCGCAGGTCCTCGACACTGACCGAGTGGGCATGCGCGATCTTCGACAGCGTGTCGCCACTGACGACGCTGTAGGTTTCCGGCGGCGCGCTGCTGCCGCCCGCCTTGGGCGAGGGATCGACCCCGGCGGCTTCGGACATCGCGATCCGCTGCCGGTTGGCCTCGGCGACCTGCTGGGCGGCGACCTGCTGCAAGTGCATGCTGTGCTCGAGGTCCGGATACAGCTTCGCGATGCGGGCGAATTCCGTGCTCGGCGAATATTCGGGCGGCAAACCTTCGGCGATCATGCGCGCGGCGATGGTGTTGATGCGATCCGATGCGGTCTTGGCGTTCAGCACGACCGCCTGGTGGTACGGCAAAAGATCGTGGCTGCGCAGGACGTCCGCCGCCTTCGGACCGTCCAGGAACGCGAGCAGCTTGCCGATCGTGTCCGCCTTCGGACCGTCGGCTTTGTAGGCGAGATAGATCTTCACGGGCAGCGGATAGGTCGCGTTCTCGAGCGTGGCGAGGCTCGGCGCGACGCCCTCGATCGGGATGATCCGGATGCCCTTGTGGTGGCGCGCATGCACCATGGTCGAGAGCGCCAGCGCCCTGGGATCGAGCGACACTTCCGATTGCAGCGAATCGATGTTGATGAACAGGCGCGGCACCGCGACGGGATTGTCGCCGTTGCCGAACATCAGCCGCCGGAAACTGAACTGCACGCCATCCAGCGGCGAGGCCACGCCGTCGAGATCGATCTTCTCGTCGCGACCGCCGACCTCGGACCAGTTGGTGATCTTGCCGTAGTAGATGTCATGCACCTGCTTGAGCGTGAGGTTCGGGACCGGATTGGATGCATTGGTGATCATCACCAGCGCATCCCACGCCACCGGCGTGAAGGTCAGCGCGGCCTCCTGGCTGCGCTTGGGATAGCCGGGTCTCGCGCTGGCGGCGATGTCCACGCTCCCGGCCAACGCCTGGTCGATCCCGTCGATGGTGTTGAACGGCCTGAACTCGAGGTGGCCTTCGCCGGTGTCGGCGAACGCCCTGGCCACGGCGGCCACCAGGCCATCCGTGCTTACCTGGTCGCCGAGCACCGTCAGCGCCGGACTCGAGGACGTGTGGCGGTGGTGGCGGCTCACGGGCGCGGCCGTGGCGGCCACGGCGAAGGCGAGCGAAGCCGAAGCAGCGAGGAATCCGAGCGAACGCAAGAACATGAACGGAGTACCGGATGATGGGCGAAGGACAGGGGCGCAATGATTATGGCCGAAGCGCGCGCGTCCGCGACAGGCCGTTCAGCAACGGAGCGCGGTTTTGCAGTGCCGGTCACAGATAACCGGCCCTCCGCAGGCAGCGTTCGCGGACGCTCGCATCACATTCGGATCTGCACCAGTTGCCCGTGTCGCAACACCGCCAGCCACAGCCGGCCGGGATGCAGCGCGAACACGCGGCGCAGGGCGGACAGGTCGGGCGTCGCCACGTTGTTCACGCCCACCACGAGATCGCCGGCCTCCAGGCCGCTGCTGGCCGCGCGGCTGCCGCGCGCGACCTGCGTGACCTCGACCCCCGCCACTCCGCTTTCGGCGTCGCCTGCGGACTGTTCGGAAAAGGTCGCGCCGGCGAGCCGCGCATCCAGCGACGCGCCGTTGGCCTCGCCGCTGACCGCGGTCAGCTTCGCATCGAGCTTGAGCCGATGGCCGTTGCGGTCGACGACGAGCGCCAACGTGCTTCCGACCGGCGCGAGGCCCTGGGCGTTGCGCAGGTCCTGCGCATCCGTCACCGGCTTGCCGTCGACGCTGGTGACGAGGTCGCCGGGCTTGAGGCCCGCCGCTGCCGCGGGCGACCCCGGGAGCACGTCGGTGACCAGCGCGCCGTGCGCGGCCTTGATGCCGAGCGCGGCCGCGATCCGCGGGGTCAGGTCCTGCGCATCCACGCCGAGGCTGCCGCGCTCAACCTTGCCGTGCGCGATCAGTTGCTTCATCACCTTGGCCGCAAGATCCGACGGAATCGCAAAGCCGAGGCCGGCACTCGCGCCCGAGGGCGAATAGATCATCGAGTTGATCCCGACCAGTTGCCCCGCGAGGTTCACCAGCGCGCCGCCGGAATTGCCCGGATTGATCGAGGCGTCGGTCTGGATGTAGTTCTGGACGCCGCTTTGCCGGAGATCCTGGCGTTGCAGGCCGGAAATGATGCCCGAGGTCGCCGACTGGCCGAGCCCGAACGGATCGCCGATCGCCACCACGAAATCGCCCACGCGCAGTTTCGAGGAATCGGCCAACGGCAGGGCCACGAGGCCCGACGCGTGGATCTGGATCACGGCGAGGTCGGTCTGCGGATCGGTGCCGACAACCTTCGCCTTGAAGGACTTGCCGTCGGTCAGCGTCACCTTGATGTCGTCGGCGCCCGCGATCACGTGGTTGTTGGTGAGGATGTAGCCCTTGCCCGCATCGACGATCACCCCGGAACCGAGCGACTGCTGCACCAGCTCGCGCGAGGGCGGCACCACCGGCAGGCCGAAGAACTGGCGCATGAAGGGATCGGAGAAGAACGGGTTCACCGCCACCCGCTTGTGGCTGGTCGAGGAGATGTTGACCACCGCGGGCGACACCCGCGAGAGCATGGGCGCGAGCGAAGGAAGCTTTTGCCCATCCACGGCGACCGGCAGGGTGCCGGCCGCGGCCGGAAGCGCTGCGGCCAGCGCCAACAGGACGGCGGCGATGACGCCAGGCAGGCTGCGATGGGCGCGGGTGGGGAACAGCATGGTGGCTCCTCGTAAGCGGGAATCGCCGCCCATTATCGGTCAGCGCCCGGCACACCGGGCGCCAGCCACGCACGGGCGTTCAGGGAGCACCGATTTCGAAATTTTTTCCCCGGACCCTTTACAGGGCCAGCCTGCGGGCGTAAGTTTGATCCCCGCTCGTGATCACACAACATCTTGTGCTTTTGCAGGACCGGATAGCCCAAGAGTTGGGCCTTGGGTGTTTCGAGCAGGGGGGTGCACAATGCAGGTCTCGCGGTGGGCGCGCGGCAATCGATCCGGAACCAACCGGCCCGGCGCGACCCTCAATGATTGAATCGGACCCCGGGCATCGCGCCGAATGGCGCGCCGTCGGGGGCTTGGTCGTCGGCATCCGGGCATCCAACAAGAACCCGGAAGACACGGAGGCAAATGACAAGATGGGTACGGCGCAGGCACGACAGGTGGCGCGGGCGGCGGCGGAGGTTCCGCTGCAGCCGGCATCGCTCGATATCTGGGACAAGAAATATCGCCTGAAGACCAAGCAGGGCGAGCCGATCGATGCGACCGTGGACGACACCTGGGCGCGGGTTGCGCGCGCACTGGCGGATGTCGAGACCACCCCGGAACTCCGCGAACACTGGCACGAGCGTTTTCTGTGGGCGCTGCGCCACGGCGCGATCCCGGCCGGCCGCATCACCTCCAATGCCGGCGCGCGCGAGCACAAGCCGGCGACGTCGACCATCAACTGCACGGTGTCGGGCACCAT
>JAICJG010000145.1 GCA_025928585.1 Rhodanobacteraceae bacterium | reverse complement strand
TCGCGCAACCTCGAGGAAACCGCGTTCCGCACCAACCTCGAGGCCGCGCAGGCCGCGGCGCGCCAGCTCCGGCTGCGCAACCTCGGCGGCATCATCATCATCGACTTCATCGACATGCACGACGACGGCCACAAGCGCCAGGTGCTGCGAATGCTGGAGAAGGCGGTGGCGCGCGACCACGCCAAGACCAGCGTCTATGAAATGAGCGCGCTGGGCCTCGTCGAGATGACCCGCAAGCGCACCACGGAATCCCTTGCCCGGCAACTGTGCGAGCCGTGCCCGGCGTGCAGCGGCCGCGGCATCGTCAAGACCGCCGAAACCGTCGGCTACGAAATCTTCCGGGAAATCACCCGCGCGGTCCGCCAGTTCGACGCCGGCAAACTGCTGGTGCTCGCCGCACCCGCCGTGGTCGCGCGGATGCTCGAGGAAGAGTCGGCCGCGGTCGCCGAGCTGGAAGCCTTCATCGGCAAGCCGATCCGTTTCCAGCCAGAGGAGCAGTACGGGCAGGAGCAGTTCGATGTGGTTGTGCTCTGAAAGCCGGGTCCCGCTCGCTGTAGGTCGGGCTGACCCCGGACGGGGTCCGGGGGAACCCAACCGCGGTACGCAAGCGCGTTGGGCTTCACCTGGATGAAATGCGGGTTCAGCCCAACCTGCGTCTTGCGCGGCTCCCGGGTCCCGGTTCCCGGGTGGCGGCTTTCGCGCTTGCCCGAGCGCCGAGCCCCGGGTTCCGAGTCCCGTTTCGTGCGTGAGGCCATCGCGCCGTGACGGCTTGGCGCCACCACCTGCGCCGCGCGCGCTTCGCCGTCATGGCCCTGGTTGCGGTGGTGCTGATCGCCGCGGCGGTAGCGATGGGCGTGGTGCAACTGCTGTTGCCGCTGGCGACGCATTACCCGGATTTCATCGCGCAGCAGTTGTCGGAACGCCTGCATCGCCCGGTGAAGTTCGCATCCGTCAGCAGCCAATGGCAGCCGTCGGGTCCGTTGTTGCAGGTGCGCGACCTGACACTGGGACCCGCGCAGCCGGGCGGTGCGTCGATCACGTTGCCGCACGCCGCGCTGAAATTCGATTTCGGCGCGTGGCTGCACCCGGCGCACCGCTGGATCACCCTGCGCCTCAACGACATGAAGCTGCGGGTCGAACACGGGGCGTCGGGCTGGGAGGTCGCCGGGTTCAGCAACACCCCGGGCGGCTCGCACGCGTCGCTGCAATCGCTGCCGGTCGACCTGGACCTGCGCAACCTGCACGTGGACATCGTGGACAAGGTCGGTCATCACGCCTGGCAGTTGTTCGCGCCGCGGCTGCGGGTGGTGAACGTCGGCCACGCCGTGCGCTTCGGCGGCAGCATCCGGCAAACCGGGACGCGCCAGGCGCTGGCGATCAGCGGGCGCGTGCAGGCGGCCACCCGCGATTACGACCTGTACGTCGCAACCAGCAACCTCGATCTTGCCGAGGCCGCCCACGGCGTGGACCTGCACGGCTACGCGGTCGCGAGCGGCCATGCCGACGTCGAATTGTGGGGAAGCTGGCGGGGTGGCAAGCTGGCTTCGGCATCCCTTCGCTACGCCTTGCGGGGCGTGGCGGCGTCCGGTCCCGGCGGTCGCAGCCTCGACCTGCCTGCACTGTCGGGTTTCGTTCGCGCCCGGCGTGGGAAGGACGGCTGGCGACTCGCGTGGCGCGGACCCGGCAAGCCGGGGGCGGACATCGATGCAGCCGGCGGCATGCTGGTGCAACTGCGGGGCCGTCCCGGCGCGTGGCACGTATCCGCGGCGGCACGCGCGATCGATGTCTCGCCGTGGCTGGCATTGTTGGCGATGGCGCCGCAGGCACCGCCGGCGTTGGTCGAGTGGGTGGCGAACGCGCAGCCGCACGTGCAGCTCGACCGTGCCGCGCTCGCCTGGAGCGAGGGCGGTCGCTACAGCGCGATCCTCCGGTTTTCCGATTTGCACGCGGCCGTGTCGGATGCGATCCCGGGGATCGCGCTGGCGGGCGGCACGATCCGCGCCGACAACGAGGCGTGGTCGCTGGAGTTGCCTGCGCAACCGGCGATGCTCGCGTTGACGGACGTATTCCGGAATCCGTTTTCGTTCCCGCGCCTGGGCGGTACCTTTGTCGCGTGGCACGCCGACGGCGCCTGGAACGTGGCGGTCGACTCGCTGCGTTTTCGGGATTCGGAAGGGCTCGCGGGCGGCGGCCGGGCGCATCTCGTGTGGACCGGCAGGGGGCATGCACCGTTCCTGTCGGCCTATGCGGTGCTCGACCACGCGAATGTGCCGGATGCCAAGCGCTTCCTGCCATACCATCGCATGCCCCGCTCGCTGGTCGCGTGGATGGACCATGCGCTGGTGGGGGGCGAGGTGACCTCGGGTCGCGTGCTGATGCGCGGCAACCTCGGCGACTGGCCGTTCCCCGATCATCGCGGCCGTTTCGAGGCCGCGGCCACGGTCGGCAACGCGACCTTCGATTTTTCCGACCAATGGCCACGCGCGACCGGGGTGGATGCCGCGGTCGACTTCGTCGACAACCGCATGGGCATCGTGGCGACCCACGTCAAGGTGCGCGGCGTCATCGCGACCCGCGCGGTGGCGACGATTCCCGATCTCGGCCACGGCGTCCTGAACCTCGACGTCGACGGCGGTGGCGGCGGTGCGCAGTTGCTCGATTTCGTGCGGCATACGCCGATCGCGGTCGATGCGGCGGATGCACTCGGAGGGATCACGATGACCGGCAGCGCCAAGTTCGGAATCCATTTGTCGATTCCGCTCGATCACGTCGAGAACTTCACGCTCGACGGCAAGGTGGATCTCGCGCATGCCGACGTCACCGCCAGGAAGTGGAACGTCGCGCTCGAGGATTTGGGTGGCAAGATGCAGATCGACCAGAAGGGGTTCCGCGCGGACGATCTCACCGGAAAATTCCGCGGCGCGCCGGCGACGTTGTCGATGGCCGTAGGCGGCGCCGTCGGCAGCCCTGAAGACATCGTCGAGGCGTCGCTCGATACCCGCGCGTCCGCGCAGACGCTCGTGCAGGGCTATCCGGACATCGCGCCGCTGGTCGCCCACGTCAGCGGTGCGGCGCCCTTCCACATCGGGGTCCGGGTCGTGCGTGGCACCGCAGGCGCGCCGGCCACCCCGATCCTCGACGTCCAGTCGAGCCTCTTGGGGCTCGCGCTGGATTTCCCGGCGCCGCTGGACAAACCGGCCGCGGCAACCCTGCCGCTGAACCTGACGCTGCAACTGCCGCCGGACGGCGCGCCGCTCAGCGTTTCGCTGGGTGACGTGCTGCAGGTGCGAGGACGGCTGGCCGATCCGGCGCACCACCAGCCGGCCGCGCTGGCGATGCATTTCGGCGGCACGCTCCCGCAGCAGGTGCCGGCCAGGGGACTGGTGGTGGATGGCCACGCCGAGTCGCTGGACGTGAGCGGCTGGATCCAGCAGGCGCTCGGCAGCGGCCCCGGCGCTGCCTTCCCGCAACTGGTGCGCGCCGACCTGTCGGCCGGCGACGCCCGGGTGTTCGGCACCGACCTCGGCGCACTGCAATTCGATTACGAAGCAGGCGCCGCGCAGAACACCATCCGCTTCGACGGCACCGCGGTGAAGGGCGTGGTGGACCTGCCGAACGCGGACCTGATGGCGCACGGCATCACGGCGCGCTTCGACTACCTGCACTGGCCACAGCCACCAAAACCGAAGGAACCGGAGCAGCCGCCGGCGGCGCCGGCGCCGCCACAGGTCACCTCGCCCATCGCGCCTCCCGCGATTCCGCCGCTGCACGTCACGATCGGCGACCTCCGGCTAGGCGACATGAATCTCGGGGCGACAACCTTCGAGAGCACGCCGGATGCGGCGGGCATGCATGTCGCGAGCTTCGATTCGAAGCACGACGGGTTCACCATGCATGCCGCCGGCGACTGGAACGGCACCATGGCTTTCAGCCAGTCGCACTTCGTGGTCGACATCGCGGCGCAGGATTTCGGCAAGACGCTCGCCGCCTTCGGCTTCAGCGGTCTGCTCGCGGGCGGCAAGGACACCCGCATCCACATCGAGGGAAGATGGCCGGGCGGCCCATCGTCGTTTTCACTGGCCTGGATGACCGGCAAGCTCGCGATCAAGATGGGCGAGGGACGCATCCTCGCGGTGAAGCCCGGGCTCGGGCGCGTGCTTGGCCTGCTGTCGGTGCGCGAGCTGCCGAGCCGGCTGATGCTGCACTTCGGGGACGTGTTCAAGTCCGGATTTGGCTTCGATCAGGCTTCGGCGAGGTTCACCGTGAGGGATGGCAGTGCCTACACCCGCGACATGCTGATCGATGCGCCCGCGGCACGCATCACGATGCATGGGCGGGCGGGTTTCCGTGCGCGCGATTACGACCTGACGATCGAGGTGATCCCGCACCTCGGCGGCACGCTGCCGGTGGTCGGCGCGGTGCTCGGCGGACCGGTGGGTGCGGCGGCGGGCCTCGTGGTACAGGGGCTGGTCGGCAAGGGCATCAACCGCGCGGCGGGCAGCGTCTACCGCGTCACAGGGACCTGGGACCAACCGAAGATCGTCACCGTGAAGGGCGCGGAACCCGCACCGCCGGCAAGCGCCGCAACGGCCGCGCCGGCACCGTTGTCGGCTTCCACGCCTCCGGCGCCCCCGTCGACTTCCATGGCGGCACCCTTGCCGGCCTCCATGCCGCCAGCGCCCTTGTCGGCGCCCACGCCGCCGGCACCCTTGTCGGCCTCCATGCCGCGGGCCACAGGGGTTTCGGCGCCACCGGCCGCAGCCGCGGCCGCGGCCGCG
>JAICJG010000132.1 GCA_025928585.1 Rhodanobacteraceae bacterium | reverse complement strand
CCGATGTCCTGCGTCAGCAGGTCGACGATCTTGCCCTTGCCTTCGTCGCCCCATTGGGCGCCCAAAATGACAACGCTCTGTCCCATGATTCTCTCGTTTGATGGTTCGTTTCGGTTCGGGGCGACGGTCGGTGACCAGGCTCGACCGTCCTGATCTCGCCAAGTCACCCTGCCCTAGGCTCCTGCCTCGCGCGCTCAGGATGATTACCGACCGGCCCCTGTGCGGGTTCCTGGTTTGATTCAATGCTTGCTGGTCGAAGACCCCGCCGCTGCACCTTCCTCGATTGCGCGCATGAACGGCGAATCGCGATCGAGTACGACGACCGCGCCGCCGCCGCTGAAGGACTTGCGCCAGGTTTCGAGACTGCTCCAGTAGCGGAAAAACTGTGGATCCTTGGCGGACGCCGACGCATAAATCCTGGCCGCCTCCGCATCACCCTGCCCGCGCACTTCGGCGGCCTTCCTTGCGGCCGCGCCGACCACCTTCTGGTCAGCGGCATCGCCCTCGGCGCGAATGGCCGCCGCGGCGGCCTCGCCCTGTGCGCGGGCTTCTCCGGCCTGCGCATTGGCCTCCGCGCTCATGCGCTTGTACACCGACTTGAGGGCATCGTCCGGTGGCAGCACGCGTTCGACGCCGACGCCGAGAATCGTGATGCCGAGCCGCTTGCGCAGATGGCCGCTGACGGCTTCGCGCAGTCCCTGGTCGATCGATCCGCCATCGGACGCCAGCAATTCGGCCTGGCTGTGGCCTGCGATTTCCGAGCGCAGCGCGGCGCGGATCACCGGCGTCATCTGCTGGGTTACCTGGAGGTCGTCGCCGGTGGTCGCCTTGAACCACGCGTCCGGGTCGGCCACCCGCCAGCGCACGAAGAAGCCCACGCGCACCGGCTCGCCGTCCTCGGTCTTGTAGTCCTGGGGCTCGGAGCGCAGCACGATCGCGCGGGTATCGTAGATCGTCACGTCCTCGATGAACGGCAACTTGAAATGCAGTCCGGGGCCAATGTCGCTGTCCATCACGTGGCCGAACCGGGTCAGCAGGGCGGCGTGGCCTTCGCCAACCACGTAGATGCCATTGGCCGCCAACAGCGCCAGCACGATGACCACGACCGGAACGAGGTATTTCATGTGCCCACCCCTCGCAACGCCGGGCCGGAAGTCAGCGGGGTTACCGTCGAGGGCGGTACCGGTGCCGAAGATGCGGGCGCCGAGGCAGCGCCCGATGGCGCGCTGGATGCGGCCGGTGCCGGCACGGTGGCGGAGGGCTCCGGATGGCGCGGCGGGAACTGCACGATCACGCCGCCGATGCCGGTATTCACGACCACGCGGTTGTTCGTCAGCACGTCGTGCATCGCCTGCAGCCACAGGCGATGTCGGGTCACCTGCGGCGCGGCATGGTACTGGGCGAGGATCTGGTTGAAGCGCGCCACTTCCGCCTGCGCCTCGGCGACGGTCTTGCTGCGGTAGCTCTCGGCCTCGGTCTTGAGCGAGGCAGCCTTGGCGCTGGCCTCGACCTTCCCGCGGCTGACCTCGGCGCGTGCCGTGGCCTCGGCGGCGCGACCGTCCTCGCGGGCCTTGGCAATGCCGTCGAACGCCGGCTTCACCTCGGAGGGAACGCCGACGTTCTGGATGCCGACCGCGCCGACCGTGACCCCGAGGTCGGCCTGCGCCAGCGCGGCCTGCAGCCGGCCGCCGATCGCGGCGTCGAGCTTGTCGTCGCTGCGGTTCATCAATTCGGCGAGGCTGTGCGAACCGACCACTGCGCGCACGGCGATGGTCGCCGCGTTGCGTGCAGCCTCCTCCGTATCGCGCGAGGAGAACAGGAACTTGCGGGGGTCGGCGATCTTGTACTGGACATAGTAGTCGACCATCGCCAACTGGCCGTCACCGGTCAGCAGGCGCACGTCGTCGCTCATGGTGCGCGTGCGGCCGAGATCCACCACCCGCACGCGATCGACCGGCAACGGAAAGTGGAAATGCAGGCCCGGCTGCAGCACGCCCTCGAGCCGCCCGAAGCGCAGCAGCATCCCGACCTGCTGGTTGCCGACCGTCGTCCAGCCGCCGATCGCGAACCACAGCACGATCGCAAGCACGACCAGCGCCAACGCGCCCAGCGGGCCGCCGCCGAACGGTCCCAGGCTGCGCCGCGCCTTGCGCAGCCACGCCTCGAGATCGGGGCCGCCGCTACCGTTGCCGCCCTGGCGCGGGCCCCACGGCTCGCGGCCCTTCGGTTCCTGCGGTTTTTCGCCGGGCTCCTTCCAGGGCATCGTTCGACAACCTCGGGTTGCGGGGGGCGCGCGCCTCACGCGGCGCAAACGACGCATTGTATGCGATCACCCCTGATCGCTGCGACCAGGCGCCGGAATGCGAATGGCGCCCGGCCAACCCGCACCCGCACGGCCATGGGCTGTGCTCTTCACCCATTCGGCTTCGATCGATGTGCCCGCCGATCGGTGCCGCGGCCCTGAGGGATCCTCAGGCCCCGTTGAGCCAATCACGCAGGAGCCGCGCGTCGTCGCCACGGGCGTCACCGGCCAGCGGCAGCAGCAGCTCGCGCGGGAAATCGATGTCGAGCCGCCAGCCCTGGTCGTCGTAGGCCTCGGATTTCACCGCGCCGAGCTCGATCAGACGCGCGCGCAGCCGGCCCGCGCGCGGCGGCAGCCGCAGCTCCGCGTGCACCCGCGAGCCGGCGAGCCGCTCCCCGATCGCGTGCTTCAGCAAATCGAGGCCTGCGCCGGTCGCGGCCGACAGCCACACCGCACGCGGCGATCCCTCCTGGTCGCGGTCGATGCGCGGCGCCGCCACGGCGCGAGGTCCGCCGACGCCGGACGGATCGTCCGCGCCCGCGTCCGCAGCCGCGCCGGTGGCGCGGCCGTCCTGCCCTTCGCCTGTCTGGCCCCCGGCCTGCAGGAGATCGATCTTGTTGAACACCATCAACTGCGGCACGTCGCCGGCGCCGATTTCCTCGAGCACGCCGTCGACCACCTCGACCAGCAGGTCGCGCTCGGAATCGGCCGCATCGATCACGTGCAGCAGCAGGTCGGCGTCGCGCGCCTCGGACAGCGTCGCCCGGAAGGCCGCCACCAGGTCGTGCGGCAACTCGCGGATGAAGCCCACGGTATCGGCCAGCACCGCCGGGCCGCTCGCGAGGTCCTCGAGCTTGCGCACGGTGGGATCGAGCGTGGCGAACAGCCGGTTCGCGGCGAACACTTCGCCGCGCGTGATCGCGTTGAACAACGTGGACTTGCCGGCGTTGGTGTAGCCGACCAGCGCGATCCTCGGCAAGGTGTTGCGCAGGCGCGCGCGCCGCTGCTGGGTGCGCTGCACGCCAATCCGGTCGATCCGCTTCTGCAACTGTTCGACGCGCTTCTGCAGCAGCCGGCGGTCGGTCTCCAACTGGGTTTCGCCGGGGCCGCGCAGGCCGATCGAACCGCCGCGCTGGCGCTCGAGGTGGGTCCAGCCGCGCACCAGCCGCGTCGCCATGTGCTTGAGCTGCGCGAGCTCGACCTCGAGCTTGCCTTCATGGGATTGCGCGCGCTGCGCGAAGATGTCGAGGATCAACGCCGCGCGGTCGATCACCCGCACCGACAGGTATTTCTCGAGGTTGCGTTCCTGGACCGGCGTCAGCGCGTGATCGACCAGTACGAGGTCCGCGCCGAGTTCGCGCACCACGGCCTGCACTTCGTCGGCCTTGCCGGTGCCGATGTAGAACTTCGGGTTCGGCGCGACGACCCTCGCGCGCACGCTGCCGAGGATTTCGGCGCCGGCGGATTCGGCCAGCTCGGTGAATTCGCGGACGCGGCGCACGTCGATGCGGTTGCCGGAATACGGCAACACCAGCAACGCCCGCTCACCTTTCCTTTCGCGTTCGAACAGGGCGATCAATCCTGCACCGGCGGCCCGGCGTCTTCATCCTTGCCAGCATTTGCCGCCGCCTCGTCGGAGGCGACCTTGACCGCGCGGCTCGGCACCACGGTCGAGATGGCGTGCTTGTACACCATCTGGCTGACCTGGTTGCGCAGCAGCACCACGAACTGGTCGAACGATTCGATCACGCCCTGCAGCTTGATGCCGTTGACGAGATAAATCGCCACCGGAATGCGTTCGCGACGCAGCGCATTCAGGAACGGATCCTGCAACGATTGGCTCTTGGACATTGTTATGGCCTTCCGATCCGGACAGGTGGCAAAGCTTGTTCGCTGCCTTGCGATGGTAGCGCAAATCGGCCCTATTGGGCGGGCTCACGCGGGGCGGCAACGGAGGAACAGCGCGACCGCCGCGGCCAGCGCGGCGAGACACTCCGGCTGCTCGGGATCGAACACCCGCGCATCGAGTTCGCCCCGCAACCACGTGGTCTGGCGCTTGGCCAACTGTCGGGTGGCATCGATTGCCTTCCGGCGAAATTCACCGGCATCGAAGGCGCCTTCGAGGTGTTGCCACGCCTGCCGGTAGCCGACCGCCCGCATGGCCGGCAGCTCCGGATCGAGGTCGCCGCGTGCACGCAGGCGGCGCACCTCGCCGAGCAGGCCCCCGGCGAGCATCGCGTCGAAGCGCGCCGCGATGCGTTCGCGCAAGACCCCGCGGTCGGACGGCAGCAAGGCAAGCTTGAGCACCCGATACGGGATCCGCGCCGATGTTTCACGACAGGCATGCAGTTCGGTCAGGCGGCGGCCCGACAACTCGATGGATTCAAGCGCGCGCTGGATCCGCTGCGCGTCGCTGGGACGGATGCGCGCAGCGGCTTCGGGATCGCGAGCTGCAAGTCGCGCGTGCAACGCCGGCCAGCCGGTGCGGTCGGCTTCGGCACGCAGCCGTTCGCGCAGCGCAGGATCGGCCGCGGGCATCGGGGCAAGGCCACGTTCCAGCGCGCGAAAATACAGGCCGGTGCCACCGACCAGCAGTGGCACCTTGCCGCGCGCGACGATCGCCTGCATCGCGCGCAGGGCGTCCTCGCGGAACAGTGCGGCCGAGTACGGATCGGCGGGGTCACGGATGTCGATCAGCGCGTGCGGATGGCGCCGCAGGGTTTCCGCATCCGGCTTGGCCGCACCGATGTCGAGGCCGCGATAGACCAGCGCCGAATCGACGCTCACCAGCTCGACGGCAAAGCGGTCGGCGAGCGCGCAGGCCAGCGCCGTCTTGCCGGTCGCGGTCGGCCCCATCAGGAAAATCGCGGGCGGACGCTGGTCGCTGGAACGCGCGGCGAATGGCATCGACGAATTGTACGGTGCAGCACAAAATGCGGGCCCTATAATGGCTCGATTACCGCCACTCAGAGGCATGACATGCCGAACATGATGCGCGCGCTGGTCAAGCGCGAAGCCGCCAGGGGCATCTGGATGGAGGAGGTGCCGGTGCCCGAATACGGCCACAACGACGTCCTGATCGAGGTCGAAAAGACCGCGATCTGCGGCACCGACCTGCACATCTACAACTGGGACGAATGGGCGCAGCGCGTCATCAAGCCGGGGCTCGTGATCGGCCACGAATTCGTCGGCCGGATCGCCGCGGTGGGCGACGAGGTGCGCGGCTACCGCGTCGGCCAGCGGGTCTCGGCCGAGGGCCACATCACCTGTGGCATGTGCCGCAACTGCCGGGCCGGCCGCCCCCACCTTTGCCCGCACACCACAGGCATCGGCGTGAACCGCAACGGCGCCTTCGCGCAATACGTGGCGATGCCGGCCAGCAACCTGTGGCCGATTCCCGACCAGATCCCGTCTTCGCTGGCCGCGTTCTTCGACCCGTACGGCAACGCCGCGCACTGCGCGCTGGAGTACGACCTCGTCGGCGAGGACGTGCTGATCACCGGCGCCGGTCCGATCGGGGTGATCGCCGCCGGGATCGCCCGCCACGTCGGTGCCCGCAACGTCGTGGTTACCGACGTCAACGATTACCGCCTGAAGCTCGCCGCCGACATGGGCGCCACGCGCGTCGTGAACGTATCGAAGCAGTCGCTGCGCGAGGTGCTGTCGGACCTGCAGATGGAGGGCTTCGACGTCGGCCTCGAGATGAGCGGCAACATCCATGCCTTCAACTACATGCTGGACGAGAATTACCACGGTGGCTAGGTCGCTCCGCTCGGGATCCTGGCGAACGGCGCCGGGATCGACTGGGACAAGGTGATCTTCAAGGGTCTTACCCTGCACGGT
>JAICJG010000161.1 GCA_025928585.1 Rhodanobacteraceae bacterium | reverse complement strand
CGGCATTGCGCATTTCCTCGCGCACGACGCCCTCGACCTTGCGCAGCACGCGCAGGCCGAGCGGCGACCACGTGTAGATGCCCGACGCGAGCTTGCGGATCATGCCTGCGCGCAGCATCAGGCGGTGGCTCGCGACCTCGGCGTCGGCGGGATCCTCGCGGGTCGTCGCGATATGGAATTGGGAGAGGCGCATCGGTGCCGGTTGCCTTGGTCAAACGGCGGATTGTAGCGGTGCCCTTGCGCGCCGGCGATGCATCGTTCGGCGAACCCGTTGCCGGCTCCGTCGCTGCGCTCCTTGAGCCGGCCTACGGGTTGCTTCGCCCGCAAGCGTAGGCCCGCGAACCGTCGCAGCGGCTCGCCAGTCAGTCGTTCAGCGACGAGCAGTACTGCACCTGCTGCGAGCGGGCAGTCCCGAGCTGCTGCTGGCGGGCGCTGTCGCTCATGACCTGTTGCTTGCCGTCGTCGCCCCTGGTGACTACCGGCTGCTTACCCTGCAGCAGCGTGATGTTCGAACTCAATTGTTTGCAAAGCGTCGCACGGTTCGAAGGCGTATCGGGCCGGGTCGATTGCGCGGGGGCGGGAGGCGGCGCACTGGCAGTGTCGAGATTGTCGGCGGAGGGGGACGCGCCGGGGGGTGCGGGAGGCTGCGAAGCCACCTGGGGCTCGCTCGACAAGCGCATCTTCGTGTAATGCGCGCCGTTGGCCGGCGGCGTCTGGGAAAAATGCACGACGCCGTTCGAGTCCTTCCACCGGTAGATCTGCTGGGCACTCGCAAACCCCGCGATGCACAGGATCGACAAGCCGATGGCCGATGCGGCGAACAGGCTGCGCGGTTGCATGGGAGGCCCCGAAGCGGCTGGGAAGTGGCGGCGAGTATGCCACAGCGTCCTGTGCCGATCCGTACGCGCGTCACGTTTGCGCAAGGCGGCGTGCGGCGGGGATGGGTTACACTGGATTCGAGGTTTCAAGTCACCACTGGCATGTCCGACCCGCTTCCCCGAAAACCCGTGCGGCGCGGGATCTACCTGCTGCCGAACCTGTTCACGACCGGCGCGATGTTCGCCGGATTCTACGCGATCGTGGCCGCGTTCCTCGGGTTCTTCGAGCACGCCGCGATCGCGGTGTTCATCGCCGCGTTGCTCGACGGCATGGACGGGCGCGTCGCGCGGCTGACCGGCACCCAAAGCGAATTCGGCGTCCAGTACGACTCGCTGTCGGACCTGGTCAGCTTCGGGCTCGCGCCGTCGCTGGTGATGTACACGTGGTCGTTGCAGTACCTGCGCGATTTCGGACCGGTGTGGAGCAAGGTCGGCTGGTGCGCGGCGTTTTTGTACGCAGCTTGCGCCGCGCTCCGGCTGGCCCGCTTCAATACCCAGGTCGGCGTCGCCGACAAGCGCTATTTCCAGGGGCTCGCCAGCCCGGCCGCCGCCGGGCTTTGCATGTCCTTCGTGTGGTCGATGGACAACCTCGGCATCGAGGGGCAGTGGCTGTGCTTCTTCACGCCGTTCCTGATCGTGATCGCGGGCCTGCTGATGGTCAGCCGGGTGCGTTATTTCAGCTTCAAGGCCTGGCCCGCCGGCGATCGGGTGGCGTTCGTCTGGATCATCGTGGCGGTGCTGATCATCGTCGCGCTGGCATTGAATACCGCACTGGTGTTGCTGGCGCTGACGGTGGTCTACGCGCTCTCGGGCATCGTGATCACACTGTGGGGCTTGCGCAGCCGGGCTTCGCGCAGGCGGCTGCGGGCAGCGCGACGCCATCCGCGTCCTCCGGAGGCGCATCCGTGACTGCAGCGGCGAGCGACGCGGAGCTGCGTGATCGCCGGTTGCGCGCACTGGGCGCGGAGCCATGGCGGCTGCGCTCGCCGGACACGTCGGCGACACTTGCGGCGCCGCCTGCGGTCGAATGGCGGTCGCCCGACGAAGCAACGGCGGTCCCGCACTCGATTCGCCGGCTTGCCCTGCAGCCCGATCGGGCCGAGCTGCGCGACCCCGCGATCAACAAGATGTACACGGCGCTCACGGAAGCGGTCGCGAAGGCCGGTTTGCAGCCGGTGCGGGTGTGCGACGTCGCGGACGACGCGAGCGCCGCGGTAATGGTGTTCGGCGTCGCGCCGTTGCCCGCGGGCGTGCCCCCGGTGCGCATCCTGCGTGCCGATCCGTTGGCCGTGCTGCATGCCGATCGCGAACGCAAGCGCTTGCTCTGGGAACGGCTGCAGGCGCTGGGCCGGGGTGGGAGCGGCTGAGATGGTTGCCGTTGCGCCGCTCGAAGCGAACTTGCGTCCGATGGCGTACAACGATCTTTCGGCCGTCGCGAACATCGAGGCCGCGGCCTACGAATTCCCCTGGTCGCGCGCGATCTTCAAGAGTTGCCTCGACAATGGGCACCACTGCTGGGTGCTGGAACAGGGCGGCGCGATCATCGGCTACGGCATTCTGTCGGTCGGCGCCGGTGAAGCCCATGTCCTCAACGTATGTGTCGCGCCGCTGCATCAGGGGCGCGGGCACGGTGCCTACCTGTTGAAACGGCTGCTGGACCTCGCGCGCTGGCAGCGCGCCGCCCGGGTCTTCCTCGAGGTTCGTCCGTCCAACGAACTCGCGCACGCGATGTACGAGCGCGCCGGTTTCAACGAAATCGGCCGGCGTCCGAACTACTACCCGGCGCGGCGCGGCCGCGAGGACGCGATCGTGATGGCGATGGAGTTGTTGCCGCCGGAGGCCGCCGAATAACCCGGTGCGTGTTGGCGGCGCCTGCTGCATCGCGAGGCACGAAGGTCCCCGGGCGTCCAGTGGCAATCGCAATGCGCGTTCATCGACCGACTTTCGACATCAGCCGCTCCCGGCCGCATCGCCACGACAGCCATGAACACGATCGATCAAGCCATCCGCGAGAAGCGCCGCTTGTGCTTTGTCTATCACGGTGTCGCGCGCCTGGTGGAACCCCAGTGCCACGGCATCGGCCATCGCGGCACTGAATTGATGCGCGCGCACCAGCTGCGAGGTGGAATGCAAGCCGAGCCGCTGTTCGACGTATCGAAGATCACCTCGCTGCGATTGCTCGACGAGCATTTCGAAAAGCCGGGACCCAACTACACTCGCGGCGATTCGGCAATGCGGGAAATCTTCGCGCAGCTGTGAAGGCGCGCGCCGGACCGCTCTGGTAGGTTGGCGCTGAGCGCAGCGAAGCCCAACCGCCTTCCAGCGCGTTGGGCTTCTCCCGGACAAGGCCGGGACCAGCCCAACCTGCCGTACCACGCGGATCCCAACACCGGCGGGTAGCGGGTAGGCCGGCTCAAGCTCGAAGAGCGGACCCGGCACGGTCACCCGTGCGAGTCCCGGGTCGAGTTCACGCCAGCTTCTTGTACTTCACCCGATGTGGCTTCGCGGCTTCCTCGCCGAGCCGGCGCTTCTTGTCGGCTTCGTACTCGTTGTAGTTGCCGGGGAAGAACTCGACGTGCGAGTCGCCCTCGAAGGCGATGATGTGGGTCGCGATGCGGTCGAGGAACCAGCGGTCGTGCGAAATCACGATTGCACAGCCGGGGAATTCCAGCAGGGCCTCTTCCAGCGCGCGCAGGGTTTCCACGTCGAGGTCGTTGGACGGTTCGTCGAGCAGCAGCACGTTGCCGCCCTGCAGCAGGGTCTTGGCCATGTGCAGGCGGCCGCGTTCGCCGCCGGACAGGCTGCCGACGATCTTCTGCTGGTCGGTGCCCTTGAAGTTGAAGCGGCCGATGTAGGCGCGCGACT
>JAICJG010000162.1 GCA_025928585.1 Rhodanobacteraceae bacterium | reverse complement strand
GAGCGAATTCGCGCGCCGCGGTCACACCATCATCAACGGCGACACCGTGTACCTGCACTTCGATGCGCAGGGCCGGCTGCTCGACACGCAGGAATATACCCAGCATTTCGACACGCGCGACCCGCTTCCGGCCGCGCCCACAAGTACCGCCGAACACTGATCGGGACGAAATGGCGAGGCACGCCGGCGGAACCACGCGGCAAGCCACGGTTTGCTTCCTGGTGCTGCGGACGTGGACGTAATTCCATCCCCGCCCTATCGGATCCATCACCTCCGTCCCCTTTTCCGGATGTATGATCGCGCCGCGTCCGGCAACCGGCGCAGCCCCGCTCCACTTCGCGGAGGGTACCCTCCATGCGCAAGCTCATTTCCCGGTTCTTCGCTCACCTGATCTCACGGTGCACCTCCAAGTGCCCCACGTGCGGCGAGACCTGCATCGCCGGCGTGCACGGCACCGGCGGCCATTACTGCGCCAACGGCCACACCTGGTAGATCTCACCGAACACAAAAGCGGACGGAGGCAATCCGCGCTGCTCGATTGCCTCCGTCGCCTATGCCGGCGCGGCGGCGCAGTGCCGCCGTATGTACTCCGAATGCGTCGGCATCGCCTGTGCGGCCTGCCCGATCACGCCCCGCAGGTCCGCGAGGAACCTGGTGGCATCGATCTGCGTGCGCATGTCCGCCAGCGGGTCGTGCCGCACCGGCAATATTTCCTGGCCGACCAGCACGGCCAGCCAGTTCGCGTTCTGGAACAGCTCCAGCGACTTGGCGATCGTGCGGCCGCTGCCGCGGAACTGGTCGATCTTGTACTGCAGCGTGTCGGGAATCGCCATGCTGCCGGTCTCGCGCCAGAGCGGCGCATCGTCACGTTGCGTCGCGTGGTAGTGCAGGATCAGGAAATCGCGGATCCGTTCGTATTCGGCATGGGTCAGCCGGTTGAATTCGCGCGCAACCAGCGGGTCGAAATCCCGGTCCGGGAACAGCGCCAGCAGCCGCGCGAGCGACGACTGCACCAGGTGGATGCTGGTGGACTCGATCGGCTCCATGAAACCCGCGGCCAGGCCCAGCGCCACGCAATTGCGGTTCCAGAACTGGCGGCGCCGCCCGGTGGTGAAACGGAGCAGGCGTGGCTCGCCGAGCGGCTTGCCTTCGAGGTTCGCAAGGAGCTGTGCGGCGGCCTCGTCGTCACCGAGATGGCGGCTGCAATACACCAGCCCGTTCCCCATCCGGTGCTGCAGTGGAATGCGCCATTGCCAGCCCGCATCCCGTGCGGTCGCGCGCGTGTACGGCACCGGTTCTTCCGCATGCTCGCTGGCAACCGCGACCGCGCGATCGCACGGCAGCCATTGGTTCCAGGATTCGTAGCCGGTCCCGAGGGCGCCTTCGATCAGCAGGGCGCGGAAGCCGGAGCAGTCGATGAACAGATCGGCTTCGACCGACGCCCCGCCGGCGAGCATCAGCGACCGGATGAAACCGTCGTCCGCCCGGAGCGCTGCATCCACCACCTTGCCCTCGGTGCGCACCACCCCGCGTTGTTCGGCATAACGCCGCAGGTAGCACGCATACAAGGACGCGTCGAAGTGGTAGGCGTAGTCGAACGTGGACTGCACGTAGCGCCGGTCCGTGGACGGCAGTCCGAAGCGCCCGAGGCGGCCGGCAGCCCAGGCGAAGGCGTAGTCCTGCAGTGGTGTCGTGTCGCCACGCGCGCGTTCGCGCAACCAGTACTGATGGAACGGCACCGAGTCGAACGCCACGCCGATCTCGCCGAACGGATGGAAATAGCGTTGCCCGAGCCGGCTCCAGTTGTGGAAGTCGATGCCGAGCTTGAACGTGCCCTGGGTGGCGGCGACGAACGCGTTCTCGTCGATGCCGAGCATCCGGTTGAAGCCCTTGATCGGCGGCAGCGTGGCCTCGCCGACGCCGATGGTGCCGATCTCGTCGGATTCGATCAGTTCGATGCGGCAGTTGCCCTGCAAGGCATTCGAAAGGGCGGCGGCGGCCATCCAGCCGGCCGAGCCTCCCCCGACGATGGCGATGCGGCGAATGTTGCGGTCGGTCATGGCGCGATGGTATCGGCGCCGCGGCCGATCGCAAGACGCGTGCTCGATGGCTGGTGCACGAAAACAACCCGCGGCGCTGGCACAAGCCGCGGAACCGGAGTCTAATCACCCATCGGGGCCAACGCGCCATCCTGGGATGAGAACATGAAGCTCTACATGCACCCGGTATCCACCGGCGCACGCGCGGTGCGCCTGCTGATCGCGGAGAACAATCTCCCTTGCGAGGAAGTGGTGGTGGACCTGCTGTCCGGCGAGCAGCACCAGGCGCCCTACCTCTCGCGCAATCCGTCCGGATTGCTGCCGATGCTGGAAGACGGCGACTTCCGCCTGACGGAAACGTCCGCGATCCTCAAATACCTTGCCGACAAGTACGACCTCGCGGCCTACCCGAAGGAGCTCACGCAGCGCGCGCGGGTCAACGAGGCGATGGACTGGTTCAACACCCAGTTCTATCGCGACTTCGGCTATGCACTGGTCTATCCGCAAATGTTGCCGCACGCGCGGCGCCGCACCGAAGCAGCCCAGACCGAAGTGGTCGAACTCGGACAGGCCGGCGCGAGGAGGTGGCTGCGCGTCCTAGACGAGCACTGGCTCGGCCCGGACAAGTCGTACGTATGCGGGGAGGCGCCGACGATCGCCGACTACCTCGGCAGCGCCATCGTGACGCTCGGCGAAGCGATCGGCTGCGGATTCGCGGACTATCCCAACGTGCGTCGCTGGCTCGGCAACATGAAGAACCTCAAGTCCTGGCCGACGGTCAACCAGGCACTCGACGGTCTCGCCGCATCCAACCATGGCCGCGAATTCGTGCGGGTGTGAGACGGAATCGCCGGGCTCGCTAGCCCGGCCCGCGCGAATTGAAGAAAGCTCGCCCCAGGCAGGGCGGCAGAGCCGCGCAGCGGAGCATCCTGCCCTGCGCGCCAACGCGGGCGGCGGATTGTCCGCATCATCCATGATGTCCACCACCCACTCGCGCTCGCGCCCACCCCTGCGACGGTCCAAATTTTTTGCCCTGCGCCTGCTTCGACCTCTTTCGCACAGACACGCGAGTTACCGCACACTTCCCGGCATCCATGAGAGGGACGGCCAGCAGCAAGGCCCGATGCATCCCAGGCGCAACCCGAGACTGCCGAATGGGGCCGGATTCACTTCCCACACGAGCGGAAAGTGAGCCCGAGCCCTTTTCTGTTCCGCGGCAGGACCTCGTGGGTCGGCAGCGCCGCAGGCGCGTACCCCGCCATCAACTTCGCGAAAGGCATCCGGCGGGATGAGCTGGACGGCCTGGCGAAAAAGGAACCTGACCCCTTTTTCGGCTGCGCCATGTAACTGCCAACCTCAACCCTCCGCCTCCGCCAGCTCGCGCCCGCGCTGGCGAATGATGGCCTCTTCGCGCGCATCGATGATCGATTGCATCACGCTGTCGACATCCACCTCGCGCTCGTCGAACTCGAAGTGGCCGGTCAGTTCGCTATCCGGCCGCAGTGTGCCTTGCTCGAACAGCGCCCACATCTCCTCGGCGTAATGGGTATCGAGCAGCTCCGGTGCAAAGCGCGACAGGGTGATCGTGATGTTGCCCAGGTCCCGCCGCAACATGGTCCGCGCGGCGTTGTTGCCCGCGGCGCTGACCACCTGCGGCAGATCGATGATCACCGGACCATCGGACG
>JAICJG010000144.1 GCA_025928585.1 Rhodanobacteraceae bacterium | reverse complement strand
GCTGATCGGTTTCGCCGGCAGCCCGTGGACACTCGCCTGCTACATGGTCGAAGGCCAGGGCTCGCGCGACTTCGCGCGCGTCAAGGCCTTCGCGCTGGACGAACCCGAAGCGATGCACGCGCTGCTGGACGTGAACGCCCGCGCGGTCGCCGCGTACCTTGCAGCGCAGGCCGCCGCGGGCGCCGAGGCGCTGATGGTATTCGACAGTTGGGGCGGGATGCTCGCGCCCGCGATGTTCCCCGAATTTTCGCAGCGATATCTTGCACAGATCGCGTCGCTGCTGCGCGGCGATCCCCATGCCCGCGACGTGCCATTGATCCTGTTCTCGAAAGGCGCGAACGCGTGCCTCGAAGTGCTGGCCGACACGGGCTGCACCGCGTTGGGCCTCGACTGGACGATCACGCTCGACGCCGCACGCCGCAGGGTCGGCACGCGCGTCGCGCTGCAGGGCAATCTCGATCCGGCGACGCTGCTCGCTTCACCCGGAGTCATCCGCCACGAAGTGCGCCGCGTGCTCGACGATTTCGGACCGCATCCGGGTCACGTATTCAACCTGGGCCACGGGATCACGCCTAACGTCGATCCCGAACACGTCGCGGTGCTGGTGGATGCGGTGCATGCGCATGGCCGCGCGGAGCGGGGTGGCTGACCCGGCAATCGTTGCCGTCAAACGGCGTCCCGGACGCGTCCGGGACAGCCTGCCGCGAATGGCCTAAAATTATGGTTTTGCGTCGCCTGCTTCGCGAGCCCATGAACCAGCGCATCCTCACCGGCATCACCACCACCGGCACCCCGCACCTCGGCAACTACGTCGGTGCGATCCGGCCGGCGATCGCGGCCAGCCGGGAGCCCGGCAGCGACTCGTTTTTCTTCCTCGCCGATTATCACGCGCTGGTCAAATGCGATGATCCCGCACGGGTCGCGCGCTCGCGCCTGGAAATCGCGGCCACCTGGCTCGCCTGCGGCCTCGATCCGGAACGCGTCACCTTCTACCGGCAATCGGACATCCCGGAGATCCCGGAGCTCACGTGGATGCTGACCTGCGTGACCGCCAAGGGCCTGCTGAACCGCGCGCACGCCTACAAGGCCGCCGTCGACCAGAACACCGCCAAGGGCGAGGACCCGGACGCCGCGATCACCGCCGGCCTGTACATGTATCCGGTGCTGATGGCCGCCGACATCCTGGCCTTCAACGCCACCAAGGTGCCGGTCGGACGCGACCAGGTGCAGCACATCGAGATGGCACGTGACGTGGGCCAGCGCTTCAACCACATCTACGGCGCGGCTTGGCGCGCGGCCGGCGGCGCAGGCGATCCGTTCGTGCTTCCGGAGGCCGCTACCGAGGAGACCGTCGCGACCCTGCCCGGACTCGACGGGCGCAAGATGTCCAAGAGCTACGACAACACCGTGCCACTGTTCGAGGGCGGCGCGAAAGCCCTGCGCGAAGCGGTGGCGCGGATCGTCACCGATTCGCGGGAGCCGGGTGAATCCAAGGATCCCGACTCGTCCAGCTTGGCCGCGATCTTCCGGGCATTCGCCGGCGAGACCGAAAGCGCAGCCTTCCGGCACGAACTCGAAACCGGGCTCGGGTGGGGCGAGGCCAAGCAGAAATTGTGCAGGCGCATCGATCACGAAATCGCGCCGCTTCGGGAACGCTACGACTCCCTGATGGCGCGCCCCGGCGAAATCGAGGACGCGCTGCGTGAGGGCGCCCGGAAGGCGCGTGCCATCGCGGCGCCGCGGCTGGAAATCATGCGGCGTACGGTAGGACTCGGCCCGTTGGCTGCGCCCGCCGGCAAGACCAAAGTCGCGAAGAAAGGTGACAAGCGCGCACGCATCGTCAGCTTCCGCGACAGCGAAGGTTTTCGCTTCCGCTTGCTCGGCGCCGACGGCGAGGAATTGTTGCTGTCGCGCGCGTTTGCCGACCCGAAAGCCGCGGGCCAAGCGTCGCGCGCGTTTTCAAGCGATGAGGCTTCCGGTGCGCTGAAACCAATCGATGCGTCGCGCTTTGTGTTCCTCCAGGACGACGAACCGCTCGCGACCAGCATGGAGTTCGCCGAACTGGCCGCGCGCGACGCCGCGCTCGAACGGACCCGCGCAGCGCTGGCTTCGTTGCGCGAAGCGGCGGGCTGAGCGAATGGCGCGCTTCATCGCTCTGCTGCTGATCGGGCCGTGGCTCATCGTGCTGGGCTGGCTGTATTGGCTGTACGTGCGCAGGCGTGCGGCGCACGGTGTTTCCGCACGCTTCGATGCCGGCGTGCTGGTGATCGCGGCGCTGGCGACGGTCGCGAGCACCGCCTTCGGCTACCAGCTCGCGCTCGGCCACGGCGGCCCGATCTGGAAGCAGGTCGCGGCGGCGCTCGCGGCCTACGCCGGCTTCAACGTGGTCGTGCTGTTCGGCCTGCTCCGGCATTGGGCGAGCCGGGGCACTCGCGAGATGCCGGGGGCATCTCGCACCGGTGAGCGACCGCACCCGGGTGCGCGCACCGGATGAACGATGCAGCGACGCCTGCTGGCCACGGTCCGTGCAGCTTTACTGGGGCAACCCGAGGTCGTCCAGGATTGACTTCAGGAACCGCGCGGCTTCGCCGCCCGTGCAGGCGCGGTGATCGAAGGTGAGCGAAATCGGGAGGCGCCGATGCACCTCGATCCCACCCATCACCGCGACCACATCGTGCGAGAGCTTGCCCGCGCCGACGATGGCGACGCACGGCGGCACCACCACCACGGTGCCGTAGCGCCCGGCGAACATCCCGAAGTTCGACAGGCTGATGGTGTAACCGGTGAGTTCGGACGCCGGGATCGAACGATCCTCGACCTGCGCGCGCAGGCGGTTGATGCCTTCGCGCAAGGCCCTGGCGTCGAGCATGTCGGCGTTGCGCAACGCCGGTACGAACAGCCCATCGGGCGTGTCCACCGCGATGCCGAGGTCGACGTGCGGATGTTTGGTGAGGGTGAGGTTCTGGCCGTCGAACCAGGCGTTCAAACCGGGCTCGGCCTTGCAGGCGGCGACGATTGCGCGCACGAGGCGGGCGGTGATGTCCTGCTTGCCCAGCCACTGGTGCAGGTCGGCGTCGTCGACGATGGTCGTCTGCACCACCTCTGCATGCGCCTGCGCCATCACCCGCGCCATGTTGCGCCGCACGCCCTTCAATTGTTCCGGCTGGCCACTAGCGCTGACCGAAGGCGGCGTGGTGCGCATCGGCTTGCCAGCTTGCGACAGCGTGCTGCGCTGCTGCTCTTCCCTTCTTCCGCCCGGAGAAGATGCCCGCAGGGCGGACGAGGGTACGGCTCCGCCCGAACCGTCACCCCCGGCCCCTCTCCCGGGAGGAGAGGGTAGAGCAGCTGTGCCTGATGCCGCGGCGTTCTTGACGTCCTGCATCGTCACCACGCCACCTGCACCGGTGGCCTGCACGCGCGCGAGGTCGACCTTGAGCTTGCGCGCCATCGCGCGCACCGCCGGCACGGCCCTGGCGCCGCCGACGCTGCCCGCCTGCTCCGCGCGTACTTCGTTGCTGCTGGACACCGCGCCGACCACGGTGCCCTCGTCTTGACGATCGCCCGTCCCGCCCTGCTCGACTTCGCCGCCTTCATCGGAAGCGATCACCTTGCCGCCGTCGTCGGGGGCTGGCGCGCCCGCGCCCCTGGCCTGGGCCGCTTGCGACGGCGGCGCGTGATGGTGGCCGGCCGCCGCGTTCTCGGCACGCTGCTTGCCCTTGGGATCGAGTTCGAACTCGGCCAGCGCCGCGCCCGTGTTGATCACGTCGCCTGCCGCGCCGTGGTGCTTGAGCAGCTTGCCGGTGAATGGCGAAGGCACTTCCACCACGGCCTTCGCGGTCTCCATCGAAACCAGCGGCGCGTCCAGCTTGACGCTGTCGCCTTCCTTCACCAGCCATTCGACGATCGTCGCGTCCGGCAGGCCTTCACCGAGATCAGGGAGGTGGAATGTCTTCTTGTCGGCCATGATCGATCACCTTGTCCGTTGAGCCCCTCTCCCACCGGGAGAGGGGGGGTGAGGGTTCGAATACCGCGTGAGGTTCGTCGCCATGCCGGACCCTCATCCGGCGCTTCGCGCAAAAGATACAACGGCATTCCACGCCCCTTCTCCCGAAGGGAGAAGGGTAAAACCTACCCCGCCGCCAGCGTCCGCTTCGCGGCGTCCACGACGCGCGCCGTGCTCGGCAACTGTTTCATTTCGAGGCGATACAGCGGCGTGTGCACGTCCCAGCCGGTGACCCGCGCGACCGGCGCCAGCAGGTCGTAGATGCATTCCTCGGCGACGCGCGCGGCGATTTCCGCGCCGAAGCCCGCGGTCTTCGGGGCCTCCTGCACGATCACGCAGCGGCCGGTCTTCTGCACCGATTCGGCGATGGTGTCGATGGAAACCGCCAAGGCCGTGGTGGAAGTGCCTTCACCCTTCACCGGCAAGCTGCTCAAGCAGCACGGTGCTGCGGGCGACGTGATCAACACCGGCGCGCCGCTGGCCGACTTCGAACTCGATCCCAAGGGCAAGCAGCGCGCCGAGAATGCGGCGGGCGGGCACCACCATGCGCCGCCGCAACCCACGAAAGGCGTCGGCGCACCCGCGCCAGACAACGGCGACAAGGTGATCGCTTCGGACGAAGGCGGCGAGATCAAGAAAGGCGGCACTGCCGATCGCGAAGACGAAGGCACCGTGGTCGGCGCGGTCTCGAGCAGCAATGAAGTGCGTACGGAACAGGCGGGCAGCGTCGGCGGCGTCAAGGCCGTGCCGGCGGTGCGCGCGATGGCAAGGAAACTGAAGATCGATCTCGCGCGGGTGCAGGCCACCGGCGCGGGCGGCGTGGTCACGATGCAGGACGTGAAGAACGCCGCGGCTTCCGGCGCGGCTTCGCTTACCGCTGCACCAAGCAGAGGGGGCGAAGGTCCGGCGCAATCCGTACCCTCATTCGCCCTTCGGGCACCCCCCATCACAAGCACTTCGGGGGCAGGCACTTCTCCCGGAGGGAGAAGG
>JAICJG010000019.1 GCA_025928585.1 Rhodanobacteraceae bacterium | reverse complement strand
TGCAGCAGAACCTGCGCCTGCGCCATCGCGTGGTGAAGCACATCCGCGATTACATGGATGCCAACGGCTTCGTCGACGTCGAGACGCCGATCCTGACCAAGGCGACGCCGGAAGGCGCCCGCGATTACCTCGTGCCTTCGCGCGTGCACGCGGGCCAGTTCTACGCGCTGCCGCAGTCGCCGCAGTTGTTCAAGCAGCTCCTGATGATCGCGGGCTTCGATCGCTACTACCAGATCGCGCGCTGCTTCCGCGACGAGGACCTGCGCGCCGACCGCCAGCCGGAATTCACGCAGCTCGACATGGAGTTCGCGTTCGTCGAGGAACGCGATGTGCAGGACACGGTCGAGGCGATGATCCGCGGCGTGTTCCGCGAGGTCGGCGGCGTCGAACTGCCCGACCCGTTCCCGCGCATGACGTGGCTGGAGGCGATGACCCGCTACGGCTCGGACAAACCCGACCTGCGCATCGCCGCGGAACTGATCGACATCGCCGCTGCGGTGAAGCACCTCGAATTCAAGGTGTTCGCGGGACCGGCGAACGATCCCGACGGCCGGGTGGTTGCACTGCGGGTTCCGGGCGGCGCCGATCTTTCGCGCAAGCAACTCGACGACTACGCCGCGCACGCCGCGAAGTTCGGCGCCAAGGGTCTCGCGTGGATGAAGGTCGTCGAAACCGGGAAGGGGCCGGAAGGCGTCAATTCGCCGATCGCGAAATTCCTCGACGAGGCAACTTTCGCGGCGGTCATCGAGAAGACTGGCGCGCAGGACGGCGACGCGCTGCTGTTCGGTGCCGGCAAGTGGAAGACCGTCAGCGAATTCATGGGCGCGCTGCGGCTGAAAGTCGCGCGTGATCGTGGTCTCGTCGGGGACGGCTGGGCGCCACTGTGGGTCACCGATTTCCCGATGTTCGAATACGACGAGGCCGAGCAACGCTACGTCGCGCTGCATCATCCGTTCACGGCGCCCAAGGTCGATGATGCGGCGGCGCTCGCCGCCGATCCCGGGCACGCGGTCAGCCGCGGCTACGACATGGTGTTGAACGGCGCCGAGATCGGCGGCGGTTCGATCCGCATCCACCGTCCGGAAATGCAGAGTGCGGTGTTCCGCCTGCTCGGCATCGGGGAGGAGGAGGCGCGTGCCAAGTTCGGTTTCCTGCTCGATGCCCTCAAGTTCGGCGCGCCGCCGCACGGCGGCATCGCCTTCGGCATCGATCGCCTCGCGATGCTGCTCGGCGGCACCGACGCCATCCGCGACGTGATTGCGTTCCCCAAGACCACCAGCGCGCAGGACCTGATGACCGATGCACCGAGTGCAATCGACGCGAGGCAACTTGCGGAATTGCACGTGCAGGTGCGGGAAGCACGGAGCAGGGAGTAGGAGGCAAGGGGCGCCCGAACCGCAAAGCGGTTCGGTGGGCGGTTGTGGACGAATGCAACCCACGGGCTCGGCGCGGAAGCGTAGCGGCACGGCAAGTGTTTCCCTAGACTTTCCACCTTTCGGTATCGAGAGTACGCCCCATGGGCAGAGGTCCTTCCATCGCCGGCCGCAAGAATGCGCAGGACGCCAAGCGCGGCCAGGTGTTCACCAAACTGGTCCGCGAGATCATGGTTGCCGCGCGCAGCGGCGGCGGCGACGTCAATGGCAACGCGCGCCTGCGCAGTGCCGTGGACAAGGCGATCGCCGCCTCGATGCCGAAGGACAACATCGATCGCGCGATCAAAAAGGCTACCGGCGAACTCGAAGGCGTCACCTACGAGGAACTGCACTTCGAAGGCTACGCGTCCGGCGGCGTCGCGGTCCTGGTCGAGTGTCTCACCGACAATCGGCAGCGCACGATCTCCGACGTGCGCCATGCGTTCACCAAGTTCGGCGGAAACCTCGGAACCGATGGGTCCGTCGCGTACCTGTTCAAGAAGATCGGCGTGCTTTCGTATGCCGGCGGAGCGGACGAGGAGAAGATCACCGATGCCGCGATCGAAGCCGGCGCGGAGGACGTGAAGGTGTGGCCCGAAGACGGCCAGATCGACGTCATCACCACGCCGGAGTCGTTCGACGCGGTACGCGAGGCGATGGCCAAGGCGGGGCTTGACCCCGACCACGCCGAAGTCACGATGCGCGCCGAACTCGACGTGCCGGTCGCGACCGACCAGGTGGAAGCCGTGCAAGGCCTGCTCGCGCGCCTCGACGAACTGGACGACGTCCAGAACGTGCATTCCAACGCGGACCTGCCGGTTGCCTGATCGTGGACAGGCGTGCGCCGCTGCGCATCCTCGGCATCGATCCCGGCAGCCAGCGCACCGGCGTCGGTATCATCGAGGCAGACCCGGCGGGCAAGTTGCGTTGCGTGTTCCGCGCGACTCTGGTCGTCGCGGGAGAGGAAACGTTTCCGTTGCGCCTGAGACGCATCTACGACGAACTTTCGGCCATCATCGACGCCCACGCGCCGGCGGAAGCCGCCGTCGAGCGCGTGTTCATGGCCAAGAACGCCGATTCCGCGCTGAAGCTCGGGCAGGCGCGCGGCGCCGCGATCTGCGCGGCGGCCGGTCGCGGGCTACAGGTTCGCGAATATGCGCCGAACGCGGTCAAGCGGGCGGTGGTCGGCAAGGGGCACGCCGGCAAGGAGCAGGTACAGCACATGGTTGGAATCCTCCTGAACCTGCGCGAGCCGCTGCAGGCCGACGCCGCCGACGCGCTGGCGATCGCGATTACCCATGCGCATCTGCGTGCGAGCGAAACGCGCACCGGGATCGCGCTTGCCGCATGGGGACGCAGGCGATGAAAATGGTTTCGCGGTTTCGGGTCGCCGATTTCCGGGTTACGGGACTGTCGCCATGATCGGCCGCCTGCGTGGCACCCTCATCAGCAAGCGGCCGCCGTGGGCGCTGGTCGAGGTCGGCGGGGTCGGATACGAACTCGAAGTGCCGATGTCCACCTTGTACGATCTGCCCGAGGTGGGCCGCGAAGTGGTGCTGCTGACCCACTATGCCCACAAGGAAGACACCGTCGCGCTGTACGGCTTCCTGCGTGACGACGAACGCGTACTGTTTCGCGACCTGCAAAGGGTTTCGGGCATTGGCGCGCGCATCGCGCTGGCGGTGCTTTCCGGCGTGTCGACCTCCGAATTCGCGCGCCTGGTGCAGGCGGGCGACGTGGCGGCATTGACCCGCGTGCCGGGCATCGGCAAGAAGACCGCCGAACGGATCGTGGTCGAACTGCGCGATCGCGTCGCCGGGAGCCTCTCCGCGACTTCGCCGGAAAGCGCGCCGCGTCCGCGGGATGCGCGCGGCGAAGCGGAAGCCGCGCTGCAGCAACTCGGCTACAAACCTGCCGAGGCCGCGCGTCTTGTGGCCGGCGCCGCGGCGGGCGAGGACGCCGGCGCCGAGACGATCATCCGCATGGCGTTGCGGGCGGCGCTGGGTCGATGATGGACACGAGTCCTGTGGAAGCCGGCGGCAACGATTCGCTCGGCAAGGGCACGCGGGCGTTGGTGATCGGCGCCATCGGCGTGGTGTTCGGCGACATCGGAACCAGCCCGCTCTATACGTTCAGCGAGGCCTTCAGCGACCAGCACGGCATGCCGGTCACGACCTTCAACGTGCTGGGCATCCTGTCGCTGGTGCTGTGGTCGTTGCTGATCGTGGTGGCCCTGAAATACCTCACCTTCATCATGCGCGCCGACAACAAGGGCGAAGGCGGCATCATGGCGATGATGGCGCTCGCCCAGCGCGCCACCCGCCAGTACCCGCGGACCCGGAGGTTGGTGATGCTGGCGGCGGTGCTCGGCGCGGCATTGTTCTTCGGCGACGGCGTGATCACGCCGTCGATCACGGTATTGTCCGCGGTCGAAGGACTGGGGGTCGCGGCGCCGGCGCTCGCGCACTGGGTGGTCTGGATCGCCGTGGTGGTATTGGTTGCGCTGTTCCTGATCCAGAAGCGCGGCACCGGCGGGGTGGGCAAGGTGTTCGGGCCGGTGATGTGTGTCTGGTTCGTGGCGCTCGGCCTGATCGGCGTCTACAACATCGCGCAGCACCCGCTGGTGCTGCGCGCGATCAATCCTTGGTACGGGTTCAATTTCTTCGTCCACCACGGTGCCGGCGGATTCCTGGTGCTGGGCGCGGTGGTGCTGTGCGTGACGGGTGCCGAGGCGCTGTACGCCGACATGGGCCACTTCGGGCGCAAGCCAATCAAGATCGGCTGGTACGGGTTCGTGATGCCCGGATTGATGCTGAATTACTTCGGGCAGGGGGCGTTGCTGGTGCACTATCCCGCCGCGGCCAGCAATCCGTTCTACCTCGCGGTGCCGCAGTGGGGCCTGTACCCGATGATCGCACTGGCGACCGCCGCCGCGGTGATCGCTTCGCAGGCCGTGATCGCCGGATCGTTCTCGATCATGCGCCAGGCGATCCAGCTCGGATTCCTTCCGCGCATGCCGGTCGTGCACACCTCCAACGAGGAAGTCGGTCAGATCTATCTGCCGTGGATCAACCGGCTGCTGATGATCCTCGTGGTGCTGGTGGTGATCGGCTTCGGATCGTCCAAGGCGCTGGCCGGCGCCTACGGGATCGCGGTGACCGGAACCATGGCGATCGATACCACGTTGTTCCTGATCGTCGCCTGGCGGATGTGGAAGTGGCACCCGGCGCTGATCGTGGGACTCGGCCTGTTCTTCCTCACGATCGACCTCGCGTTCTTCGGGGCCAACACCCTCAAGGTGGAGGACGGCGGCTGGTTCCCGCTGGTGCTCGGCCTCGCGGTGTTCACGGTGCTGACCACCTGGCGGCGCGGACGTGAACTGGTACTGCGGCAGTTGAAACATGGCGGTCTCGCGCTCGGGCCCTTCATCGCCAATCTCGCCGAGCACCCCCCGACCCGTGTCGAAGGCACGGCGATTTTCCTGGTCAGCGATGCCGACGCGGTGCCGCACGCGCTGCTGCACAACCTGAAGCACAACAAGGTCCTGCACAGGCGTAATGTCATCGTGACCGTCGACACCCTGGAGACGCCGTACGCGGACCCGGAGGAGCGGATCGAACTCGCCGACCTGGGGCACGATTTCTTCCGGCTGACCCTACGCTTCGGCTTCGCCGACGATCCCAACGTGCCGCGTGCGCTGCACGAATGCAGCAAGCACGGACTCGAATTCAAGCTGATGGACACGACCTTCTTCCTTTCGCGCGAAACGATCGTCGCCGCCGATCGCGCCGGGATGGCGCTCTGGCGCGACAAGCTGTTCACCTTCCTCGCACGCAACGCGCTGCCGGCGACCGCGTTCTTCAGCATTCCCGGCAATCGTCTGATCGAGCTGGGCGCGCAGGTGGAAATCTAGGCCGTCTCGACCCATCCTGAACGTCGATCTGCCGGGCTGCGGTCCGTCCTTCCGGAATGACGCGGCGGCATTACACTTCGCGCCCTCGTTTGCTGCATCCGGGTGCGGGTATGCACGCCATCGCTTCGGATTCGAAAGTTTCGCCCTCCTCGCGCGCATTGGCGTTCGGTGCGCTCGGCGTGGTATTCGGCGACATCGGCACCAGTCCGCTATACGTGGTGCAGGAGGTCTTCAGCAGCCAGTACGGCCTGGCGGTGAATCGCGCGACGGTCCTGGGCGTGCTGTCGCTGGTGTTCTGGTCGCTCTTGCTGGTGGTGACGCTGAAATATGTGATGTTCGTGATGCGCGCCGACAACAAGGGTGAGGGCGGCATCATGGCGCTGCTGGCATTGGCTCAGCGCAGCGTGCGCGGGATGCCGCGCCTGCGTTGGCTGGTCGCGGTCGTGGCGATCTTCGGCGCCGCGCTGTTCTACGGCGACGGCGTGATCACGCCGGCGATTTCGGTTTTGTCGGCGGTGGAAGGCATCAAGATGGCCGCGCCCGGGCTGGCACGATGGGTGGTGGCGATCAGCGTGGCGATCCTGCTCGGCCTGTTCCTGCTGCAGAAGTTCGGCACCGCGCGCGTGGGTGGATTGTTCGCGCCGGTGACCTGCGTGTGGTTCATCGCGATCGCTCTGCTGGGCGTCCGGATGATCATTCGCGCTCCGGAGATCCTGGCCGCCTTCAGTCCTTATTACGCGGTGCGATTCTTCCATTCGCACGGCGTCGCCGCGTTCCTGGCATTGGGCGGAGTGGTGTTGGCGGTGACCGGTACCGAGGCGTTGTATGCGGACATGGGGCATTTCGGCAGGAGCCCGATCAGGATGGCATGGCTGGGCTTCGTGTTCCCCGCGTTGCTGTTGAACTATTTCGGCCAGGGTGCGTTGCTGCTCGCTCAGCCCGGCGTGGCCGGAAATCCCTTCTACCTGCTCGTTCCGCACGCACTGCTGATCCCGATGATCGTGTTGGCCGCCGCGGCCACGGTGATTGCCTCGCAGGCGGTGATCACCGGCGCATTTTCGATGACCCGCGAAGCCGTCCAGCTTGGTTACTCTCCGCGGATGCGCGTAGTGCACACCTCCAGCCGCGTGGCCGGGCAGATTTTCGTGCCGTGGATCAACGGCATGTTGCTGGTGCTGGTGATCGCGGCGGTGATCGGCTTCCGCTCGTCGGAAAACCTCGGCGCTGCCTACGGCATCGCGGTGACCGGCACGATGGTGGTCACGACGCTGTTGATGCTGATCGTCGCGGGTCGCATGTGGCACTGGAAGCTGCCGGCGGTCATCGCGATCGGCGTGGCGTTCCTGGCGATCGACCTGGCATTCTTCGGCGCCAACCTGCTGAAGGTCGAGCACGGGGGCTGGTTCCCGCTGGTGCTGGGGCTGCTGGTTTTCGTGGTCATGACGACCTGGCGGCGTGGACGCGAGCTGGTATTGCGGCAGTTGCAGCACGGCGGGCTTGCATTGACGCCGTTCATTGCCAGCATCGCCCAGTACCCGCCGGCCCGCGTGTCGGGCACGGCCGTGTTCATGACCGCCAACCCCCACGTGGTGCCGCATGCACTTTTGCACAGCCTGAAGCACTTCAAGGTACTGCACGAGCGCAACGTGCTGCTGAGCGTGGAAACGCTGGAAACACCGCTGGCCGATCGCTCCGAACGCATCGAGCTGCACGATCTTGGTCACGGGTTCTACAGGTTGACCATCCGGTTCGGCTTTGCAGAGGATCCCGACGTTCCCGGCGTGCTCGAGAAATGTGGCGCACGGGGCCTCGCCTTCGACATGATGGACACCACGTTCTTCCTCTCACGCGAGACGGTCGTCTCGATTCGGCGGCCCGGCATGGCGCTTTGGCGCGACAAGCTGTTCGCGTTCCTTTCGCGCAATGCTCTGCCCGCGACCGCGTTCTTCCACATTCCCGGGAATCGCCTGGTCGAACTGGGCACCCAGGTCGAAATCTAGCCCGTGCCTCGGTGGCTGCGCGGGAACAGGACGCACACACCACGAGCGGATACCCCGGCGCGCCGCTTGCGTCGCGGAATCCCGTGTGGCGGCGATCCCTGCCGCCATTCGCGCAAGATGTGGGCATGCATTGCCGGCATGGGTTGCTTTTTTGCGCCGTCGCACCATCGCAGATGGCGGGTTCCGGCATAATCAGCGGATGAGTGGAGCCCGCGTCGTGGACGCCGCCGAAACCCGTGACGAGGAAGTGCTGGACGCCAGCATCCGGCCGCGTTCGCTCGCCGAGTACGTGGGGCAGGCGTCGCTTCGCGAGCAGTTGTCGCTGTCGATCGAGGCCGCGCGCAAACGGGGTGACGCGCTCGACCACGTGCTGGTGTTCGGGCCTCCGGGGCTCGGCAAGACCACCCTTTCCCACGTGATCGCCAACGAGCTGGGCGTGAACCTTCGCAGCACCTCGGGACCGGTGCTGGAACGCGCGGGCGATCTTGCGGCGCTGCTGACCAACCTGCAACCGCGCGACGTCCTGTTCATCGACGAGATCCATCGGCTTTCGCCGGTGGTCGAGGAAGTGCTCTACCCCGCGCTCGAGGACTTCCAGATCGACATCATGCTGGGCGAAGGCCCGGCCGCGCGTTCGATCAAGCTGGACCTGCCGTGTTTCACGCTGGTAGGCGCGACCACCCGCGCGGGCATGCTTACCAGTCCTTTGCGCGACCGCTTCGGCATCGTGCACCGGCTGGAGTTCTACACGGTTCCCGAGCTGGCCGCGATCGTCGTGCGGGCGGCGCGGATCCTCGGCATCGCCTGCGACGCGGAGGGCGCCGACGAGATCGCGCGGCGCGCGCGCGGCACGCCCCGCATCGCCAACCGCCTGCTGCGGCGGGTGCGCGATTACGCCGAGGTGCGTGCGGGCGGGCAGATCACGCGCACGACAGCCTCGGCGGCGCTCGACATGCTGAAGGTCGATGCCGGCGGCTACGACGAGCTCGACCGGCGGCTGCTGCGGCTGGTGCTGGAGCAGTTCGAGGGCGGCCCGGTCGGTGTCGAGTCGCTCGCCGCGGCGCTGGCCGAGGACCGCGACACCATCGAGGACGTGCTGGAGCCGTACCTGATCCAGCAGGGACTGATCGCGCGCACCGCGCGCGGGCGGATCGCCACCGCCAAGGCCTGGCGGCATTTCGGTCTGAAGCCGCCCCGCAGCGCCTCGCCCGAGCTGAACCTGTTCGAGGACACGGGGTCCTCCGCCAAAAGGGGGTCGGAGTGACTTTTCCGAAACGGGGTCAGAGTCACTTTCCGTTTGCTTGCGCATTATCGGAATGTCATGAAAAGTGACTCTGACCCCGGTTTCGTCGACCCCGGTTTTTCGTTCAGTTGGCGGATACGGGTTTACTGGGAAGATACCGACGCAGGTGGCGTGGTGTACCACGCGGGTTACCTGCGGTTTCTGGAACGCGCGCGCAGCGAATGGATGCGCGCAATCGGACTCGGCCAGGATGCCATCCGCCGCTCGCACGGAGTGGTGTTCGTGGTGCGTGGACTCGAAATCGCCTATGACAAGCCGGCCCGCCTCGACGACGAACTGGATGCGAGCGTGCGCGTGGTGCGCCTGCGCGCGGCCAGCATCGACATCGCGCAAGCCGTGCAACGGGTCGCCGACGGCGTTACGCTTGCGCGGGCGCAGGTGCGGGTCGCCTGCGTCGACGGGGATGCTTTCGTGCCTCGCCGGATTCCGCCCGCGATTGCGGCCACGATCCAGCAGGGCCGGCCGGCCTGATGGTCACGGCCGCAACCATTCCAGGCAGTCGCCGCCGGTGCTTCCCGATCGCACACGGAACACCGCGGCAACCCATGTCGATCCCTGAGCGGGTGATGACGGCCCCGGCCTGCCGCCGGACCACCCCGGCAGGGGCGCGCCACCGCCGCGGGCACCGGCGCGAAGACAATGCAATCCACCTCGCAAACGAGCAAAAGGTTTAGCGCATGAATGGCTCCATCAACATTTTCGATCTGGTCCTCCACGCCAGCTGGCCGGTGAAGATCGTGCTGTTGATCCTGGTGATCTTTTCGTTCTCGTCGTGGGTGATCATCTTCCGCAAGAAGGCGATCCTGGATGCGGCGAGCCGCGACGCCGACGGCTTCGAGGAGCGCTTCTGGTCGGGCGTGGACCTCGCGGCGTTGTTCCGCGAAGTCAGCCACCGCGCGGGCGAAGCCGGCGGCCTGGCCGCGGTATTCGAATCCGGCTTCCGCGAATTCGTGCGCCAGCGCCAGCGGGGGGGCGAGGACCGGCGCGCAGTGCTGGAAAGCTCCGAGCGCGCGATGCGGGTCGCGGGCACCCGCGAAGTGGAGAAACTCGAGCGCAACCTCGAGTACCTCGCCAACGTCGGCTCGATCAGCACCTACGTCGGCCTGTTCGGTACGGTGTGGGGCATCATGGTCGCGTTCCAGGGACTGGGCTCGCTCAAGCAGGCCACAATCGCGACCGTGGCGCCGGGCATTTCCGAGGCGCTGGTCGCGACCGCGATGGGCCTGTTCGCGGCGATCCCCGCGGTGTGGGCGTACAACCGCTATTCGACGCGGCTGGAACGCCTGACGGTGCGTTACGACACCTTCCAGGAGGAGTTCTCCTCTGTGCTGCATCGCCAGATGCAGAGCGAAGCGCCCGCGGCACCCGGGCACGCGGAAGCGCAGGCGCGCTGACATGGCACTGCAACATCGAGGCCGTCGCCGCCGCCGCAGGATGGCGGAAATCAACATCGTGCCGTACATCGACGTGATGCTGGTGCTGCTGATCATCTTCATGGTCACCGCGCCGATGCTGAACCTCGGTGCCGACATCCAGTTGCCGCAGTCGGCGGCCAAGGCGCTGCAGGACGAAAAGCAACCGGTGCTGGTGTCGGTCGACGAGCAGGGCGAGGTATTCCTCACACTCGGCAAGAGTCCGCGCGAAAAGGTGGACGACGAGAAGCTGGTCCAGAAAGTCTCGGCGTTCGTGAAACAGGATCCCAAGGTGTCGGTGCTGCTGGGTGGCGACAAGCGCGTCGACTACGGGCGTGTCAACCAGGTGCTCGGCCTGCTGCAGCAGGCCGGGGTCGCCAAGGTCGGGCTGATGAGCCAGCCGACGACCGCAGTCGTCCCCGCGGACCATGGAAAGCGCTGACGCCACGCCGCGCGCGGTCGCCTATTCCGCGCTGCTGCACCTCGGCATCGTCGGCTTCCTCGCGCTGGCGCTGCTCAACTGCACCCACTGGGAACGGGTGGCCGATTTCCTGCGGCTGCCCCAGGCGCTGCGCCCGGTGACCTGCACGCACGTCGTGCAATTGCAGGGGCCGATCATCGAGGCGACGCTGGTCGGTCCGGCCGCCGCGCCGCCGCCCCGGGCGGCCAAGCACGCACAGAAGGCATCGCCCCCCCACGAGCAGAAGCCGGAACCCAAACCCAAGCCCCCGCAGCCGGCGCCCGTAAGGGTACTGCCGACGCCGGTGCCGCAGCCGAAGTTGAAGGATCAGGAAAAGATCGCGCAGGTCGCCGAGCAAAAGGCCGCGAAGGAGAAGCAGGCCCAGGAAGAAGAACACCAGCGCCGGATGGCCGAGCTGACCAAGGAGAAGGAACGCGAGCGCATTCTCAAGGAACTGGCCAAGGTCAAAGCAGAGAGCGCCAAGGCTCAGCGCCAAGCCAATCTCGAGCAGCAGAAGGCGGAGCAACTGGCCGACCTGCGCAAGGCGAAGGAGAGCCAGCCCGCGGCGAATGTGCCCACTGGCAAGCAGGCCATGACCGGGCAGGCGGGCACGGACAACGCCGCCTACGTCGCGGCGCTGCAGAACGCGATCACCCAGAACTGGCTGCGGCCGGACAACATTCCCCCGGGCGCCGTGTGCCCCGTGGAGATCGTCCAGATACCGGGGGGTCAGGTTATCTCTGCCAAAGTATTGCCGAGTTGCCCGTTCAACGACGTGGGCCGGCACTCGGTGGAAGCGGCAGTGCTGCGTTCCTCGCCGCTGCCCTACCAGGGGTTTGAAAAGCAGTTCAAGCGCGACATCATCTTCAATTTCACGGTGACTTCGTCACAATGAGGAAGCGTCGAACCATGCCAATCCGGAAATTCCTGCTTGCACTCGTCGTGACCGCCTGCGCCGCCCTGTTCGCGGTCCAGGCGGGCGCGCAGGCCCTCACCGTCCAGATCGTCAACGGCGTGCCCTCGGCGATCCCGGTCACCGTGGTGCCGTTCGGGCAGCAGGGCTCCGGACCGGCATCGCCCGTCGACATCGCCCAGATCGTCAGCATGGATCTCGATCGCTGCGGCAAGTTCCACACCTTGCCGACCAGCGAAATTGTCGAGTCGCCCACCACCGGCTCGCAGATCAAGTTCGCGACCTGGCAGCAGTTGAAGCAGGACTACATCGTGGTCGGCCGCACGTCCTATGACGGCGGCGTGCTGCACGCCGAATTCGAGCTGTGGGACGTCAACAAGCAGCAGCAACTGCTGGCGCTGTCGATCACCGGCCAGGGCAGCGACCTGCGCCGGGTGGCGCACCAGATCGCCGACCAGATCTACCAGAAGATCATCGGCGTGCGCGGCGCGTTCGACACCCGCATCGCCTACGTGACCATGGTGGGCCTCGGCAAGAATGCCCAATACGCGCTGGTGGTCGCCGATTCCGACGGCTACAACCCGCAGACGGTGGTGCACTCGCACGAGGCGCTGTTGTCGCCCGCGTGGTCGCCGGACGGCAACGAGCTAGCCTACGTCTCGTTCGAGAGCGGCGATTCGGCGATCTACATCCAGAACGTCTCCACCGGCGCGCGCCGGGTCGTGTCCGCGCGACCCGGGATCAACGGCGCGCCGCGCTTCTCGCCGGACGGCAAACGGCTCGCCGTGAGCCTGTCCTTCCAGGGCAATCCGGAGATCTATACACTCGACCTCGCCACCGGTGCACTGACCCGGCTCACCCATAACCTGGCGATCGACACCGAGCCCTCGTGGACGCCCGACGGCCAGAACATCGTGTTCACCTCCGACCGTTCCGGCAAGCCGCAGCTCTACCAGATTCCCAGTGCCGGCGGCACGCCCCAGCGCATCACTTTCCAGGGGCAGTGGAACGGCGACGTCTCGATCGGCTATGACGGCAACAAGCTCGCGATGGTAGAGGGCAACGGAAACGTGTATCGTATTGCCGTGATGGACCGCTCCCTCGGCGGCCAGGAGACGTTCGTTTCGCCGGGCAATCTGGACGAATCTCCCAGCTGGGCACCCAACGCCAGCATGCTCCTCTACGCAGCCACCGAAGGGCCCCGCGGCGTTCTTTACGCGGTGTCGGCCGATGGCCGCGTTCGCCAGCGGCTGGTGCTGGGCGATGGGGACGTGCGATCGCCCGCCTGGGGTCCGTACCGGAACCCTTGACGTCATCTTGATCGTCACGGTGCTTCACTACAATCGTTGTATCGTCAGTCAAAAATCCACTCATCAAGAAAAAAGGATGGATTCGCCATGAACGCAACCGTTCGCGTCTCCGTGATTGCGCTTTTCTGCCTGGCCGCGGCGGCCTGCGCAAAGAAGCAGGAGGTCAAGCCCCAGCCGCCGCCTGAGCAGCCGACCACCACCACCGCCCCGGCCACCACCGAAGGCGCCTTCACCCCGGCTGACCTGCAGAGCAACGAATGCCTGCGCACCCGCGTGGTCTACTTCGATTTCGACAAGAGCAACATCAAGCCGGAATTCGAGCAGATCATCGCCTGCCACGCCAAATACCTGCGTGACCGCCCGATGGCGCGGATGACGCTGGAAGGCAACACCGACGAGCGCGGCACGCGCGAATACAACCTCGGTCTCGGTGAGCGCCGCGGCAACGCCGTCGCCAGCGCGCTGGAAGCCGCCGGGGCGTCTTCCGACCAGATCAAGGTCGTGAGCTACGGCGAGGAACGCCCGGTGTGCCGTGAGCACAACGAGGGTTGCTGGCACCAGAACCGCCGCGTCAACATCGTCTACACCACCGAGTAAGCGGTGTGACGAGCGCAGTACGGATGCGCGGACTGCGCAAGCCTGCGATGGTCATGGCCGCTTCGGCGGCCATGATCGTTGCGGCGTTTTGTCCGCCGCAGGCGCGGGCGCAGGCTGTGGCGCCGCAGCCTTCGAACAGCCTGGTCCTGGTCAACCAGATCCAGAGCCTGCAGGCGCAGATGCGGCAGATGCAGGGCCAGATCGAGGAGTTGCAGCACCAGTTGCAGCAGCTCAAGCAGGCCAACAAGGAGCAGTACGTCGATCTCGATTCCCGGGTCGGCAAGCTGGAGCACGCGCAGCCCGCAACGGCGGAAAGCGCACCGCCGGCCGCCGCGCCGCAGGGAGGCGCCGCACCTGCACCGGGGGCTACCCCGACGCAGCCGCTGTCGGCGGCCGATGAGGCGGCTGCACAGGCCGCCTACGAGGGCGCTTTCAAGTCGTTGCGCGACGGCAACTACGTCGAGTCGGCCCGCGGGTTCCGCGCGTTCATCGACAAGTACCCGCAAAGCCCGCTGGTCTCCAACGCATACTACTGGCTGGGTAGTTCGTATCAGGTCACCCAGAACTACAAGCCCGCGCTCGCCGCGTTCCAGACGGTGCTGCGGAAATACCCGAGCAGTCCCAAAGCCGACGAAGCGCAGCTGCGGATCGCCGACTGCCAGATCGCGCTCAAGCAATACGCGGCTGCACGCGGGACGTTGCAGGCGCTGATCAAGGCCAACCCCGGCTCCGAGTCCGCCCAGCGCGCGCGTGCCAAGTTGCAGGACATCCCGGCCGGGTTGCAATGACGCGGCGATGAGCGGGGATCGATCGGAACCGCGCAAGGCGGTCGTGCTCGTCTCCGGGGGCATGGACTCGGCGGTCACGCTGGCGCTCGCCAGGGAAGCGGGCTTCACCTGCCACGCGTTGTCGGTCGCCTACGGCCAGCGGCATGCTTCGGAACTCGGGGCCGCCGCGAGCGTCGCGGCGATACTCGGGGCGGCCGAACACAAGACCGTTACGGTCGACCTGCGCAGCATCGGCGGATCAGCGCTGACCGCCGACACACAGGTCCCCGACTATTCCGGCGCCCACGGCGAAGGCGAGATTCCCGCGACGTACGTGCCGGCGCGCAATACGATCCTGCTCGCGATCGCACTCGGCTGGGCCGAAGCGCTCGCTGCGAGCGACCTCTTTTGCGGCGTGAACGCCGTCGACTATTCCGGCTATCCGGATTGCCGCCCCGCATTCGTCAAGGCGTTCGAGCGCCTCGCCAATCTCGCGACCCGCGCTGGCGTCGAAGGCAACGCGTTGCGCGTGCACGCGCCCCTGCTCGCCATGTCCAAGGCCGACATCGTGCGCGAGGGCGTGCGGCTCGGCGTGGATTTCGCCGCGACCGTCTCCTGCTATCGCGCCGATTCCGAAGGCCGCGCCTGCGGACGCTGCGACGCGTGTGTGCTGCGCGCCCGCGGGTTCGCGGATGCAGGCATAGCCGACCCCACCCGCTACGTCGCCTCGGCGTGACCCGTTACAATGCGCGGCCGGCTCTTGCGCAGACCGGCATGAGCATGTCGGAGCGGGCGAGCGGGACGTGGCTTCGTCACAGGTTGTCGTGGCGTGGCCCTCACTACCCGCTCGGCCTGCGGTTGCCTTTCCCGTGAGCGGGGAGGGCGATAATCGCGCTTGGCGCGGTGGGGTGTTTGAGTGAAACGGGGCCGTTAGCTCAGCGGTAGAGCAGTGGACTTTTAATCCATTGGTCGAAGGTTCGATCCCTTCACGGCCCACCATTCGCAAACCGCTTGCGAATCCACGCGTCCGTGTGCAGGAGCAAAATCCGACCCGCGATGGCGCCGCGCTCTCTGCTCGTTCCAATTGCCCGAGAACTGGCGCGGAATGTCTCCGTGCTCGACTGGCGCACGCCGAGCCACGTGTACAACCCCCTGCAGTACGCGTGGAACGGACATCGGATCTATCTGCAACGCTACGGCAGGAAACGCGGCCGCGTGTTGCTGGTGGGAATGAATCCCGGCCCCTGGGGCATGGCGCAAACCGGGGTGCCATTCGGGAATATCTCCGCGGTGCGCGACTGGTTCCGGATCGAAAGCAGGCTGGCGCGCAGCTTGCCCGTGCAACACCCGAACTACCCGATCCTCGGCATGCGCTGCCATCGCGACGAAGGTAGCGGGCGGCGACTGTGGGGTTGGGCGCAGCGTCGTTTCGGCACGCCCGAGCGCTTTTTCGAGCGATTCTTCGTCTGGAACTACTGTCCGCTCCTCTTCATTTGCCGGAACCGCAACCTCACGCCTGCCGGGCTGACGGCCCGCGAGTCGAACGCCCTCGGCCGGGTGTGCGACCGGGCGCTCGAGCGCACCATCGAGGTACTGGAGCCGAGGGCGATCGTGGGCATCGGGCGCTATGCGGAAGAACGGGCGCGGCTGGTCGCCGCGGGGCGAACGGCGGTGGGCTACCTGCCGCATCCGAGCCCCGCCAGCCCCGCCGCCAACCGGGATTGGGACAGCCTTGCCGACCGTGCGCTCGCCCCGTGGCTCCATCGGCAGCCGGAAGCGTGAGCCGTCTTCATCAACTGTCCCGTGGGCGGTCGTCCCCTGGTTCCCATGGCCACGCGCTGCGCCGCCCTGCGGGACGACCCGGCCGACGCCGGGCAGTTCTAGCGCGTGGATTCCTTCAACACGGAGCGCAGGGCGCGTTCCAGAGCGGCTTCATCGAACGGTTTTTGCAGGATGGGTGCGGCAGGAACGGTCCCGGGCAGCTGCGTGCCGTAGCCCGTTGCAAGGACGAACGGCACTCCGCGTTGCGCCAGCTTCTCGGCGATCGGCACCGAGTAGGTGCCGTTGAGATTGACGTCGAGCAGGGCGGCGTCGAAGTCGAGGGTGTCGACCCTGCGCATCGCCTCGTCGAACCGCGATGCGGTACCCGCCACTTCGCAACCGAGGCCCTCGAGGATGTCTTCGAGCAGCATCGAGAGCATGGCTTCATCCTCGACCACGAGAATGCGCCGGCCCGCCAGTGGATTCCTGTCGTTCATGTTGTCCGTCCTTGAATGCGGCCAACCATTCTGCAATCACCTCGCTGAGCGGGGCGGAAATGACGTTCGACACCGTGGGGCGGGAACACGACTCCCCCTCGCCGCCGAGATCCTGCGCAATGCCACCGGCGCGATAGCCGCTCGTCGAGCGGCCGATGGGCTTCTTGCCCGTTCACGGCGTCGCGTCGTGAAAGCGCGCGATGGAAACGGTTGGACGGTGCGCGGACAAACCGGTTGTTTCGACCGGTGTACGGGCGCGGTGTCTGCTTCCAATGGGCGATGTGGACGCGCGCCTGCGCGTCCCAGGCGTTCGCCATTTCCGCTTTGTTAATGCCCGCGCGGCTCCCGCGCATTAGCATGGACCCTCGTCAAGGAGGAAATGAAATGGACGTTACGCAAGGCAACAAAATTCTTCATAGCGGCGCGGAAGCGCTCCAGAACGCCAGCGAGCAGGCGCGGTATCAGGCGAGCCGGGTGGCGGATTCCGCTAAGTACGGGATCCGGGTGGCGGGCAACGAAGTCAGTTCGTTCGTGCACCGGCGTCCGGTCGAAACCGCGCTGCTGAGTGCGGCGGCCGCCTGCCTGATCACGGGGCTCGCGTTCTGGTTCAGCCGCCCGGATTAGCAGGTCCATCCCTTCCGGCTGCACCGCACAATGCTGCATCGGGAGCGCCGCGGAATACGTGGCCCCATGGGTATCCAGTGAAACTCGAAGCGGCGATCGCGTTGGCGATCGCCGCTTTCGTTGCGGATGTCAGTCCCCCGATCCATTCGAACGCAAGCGCTTCACCAATACCGGGATCAGCGCGAGCAGGCCGAGGCCCACCAGCGGAAGCCAGATGTGGGGCTCCAGGATGAGGTCCGGCGAAATCCCGTGGCCTTCGGCGATCGACTGGGCAAGGCCCGCGCCGATCGCGGTCTCGAACACCAGCATGATCACGCCGCCGAGCGCGGTCGCGGAGGTGAACAGCCACACCGGGCAGCGCAGCCAGGCGAGTCCCACCGTGACCCCGCCGAACGGAAACAGCGGCACGAAGCGGAGGAACAACGTGTAGGAAACCGGGTGGGCCTGATAGCCCTGGCGGATGCGTTCGACGAACTTCGGGGGCGGCCGCTTGCCGGTGCCGAACGCATGACGTGCGGCGAAAAACAGCAGCAGCGAGCCGAGCACTTCGCCCACCAGCGACAGCCCGATGGCGGTGCCCATCCCGAACAACATCCCGCCGGCGATGATGACCAACAGCGGGCCCGGCATCGCGGTGGCGATCGACAGCGCCAGCACCACCACGTAAACGACATACGCCAGCGCCGGATTCGTGGCGATCTGGCGCGACCATCCGGCCTGCTCGGCCATGATGTGGTTGGGGTTCAGGTGTTCCAGCATCCCGCTCGCACCGACCGCTATACCAATCGCAATCAGAATCAGCAAGGGCACGAAGGCGCGCAATCGACTCATGGGCGGGGAACAGGGATCGGCAAACGACAGGATAGCCGGTCGCCTCGTCGCGGCGAAGCTGGCGTGCGCCGGCACGGGTCCCGAATACCGGCTTCAATAACGCGCGCCGCCGCGGAGGACATAACCTGCCAGCACCTCCCGGGCAGCTTCGCGATGCAGGTCCCGCACGACCCGGATGCCGCGGCGTTCGAACTCGCCGGTCCAGTCCTCCGGCAGCGGGCCCTCGTCGAAGCCGGCGATCGACTCGATGTCATCCGCGCGGGCAGCGATCAACACCTCATCGATACCGGCCCAGACGATCGCACCGTAGCACTGGCAGCAGGGTTGCCCGGCGGTGGCCAGCGTGTAATGGCGTCCGTCTTCGTTGAGGCGTGCGCGAGCGAGTTTGCGTTGCGCGCCGACCAGTGCGATCAGCTCGGCATGCGCCAGCGATGACCGCAACGACTCGACGCGATTCACGCCGCAGGCAACCAGTGCGCCGTCTCCGTCGAATACCGCCGCGCCGAAGGGGCCCCCCGTCGCGTAGTCGACATTGTCGCGTGCCAGGTCGATCGCGAGCGAGATCCGCGCGGCCTCCCCGATGTACGTGCGGTGGAAATCCACCGCATCCGGAATCCACGCGGGAAGGGTCGGCGGGGAACGCCGTGGATTACGGATCCGACGGTCCATTCCGTGACCCTAACTCTCCGCGCCTGAAGAGCACGCAGCCGGCGGGAGCGGGAATCGGGACGTGGCGTCCCGATCGTCCGCTGCGCGCAGGGTCACACGCGCCTGCGCCCGAAGATCAGCGAGACGATGAACAGGATGATGAAGATCACGAACAGGATCTTCGCGATCCCTGCCGCGAGGCCGGCGACGCCGAAGAATCCGAAGAACCCGGCGATCAACGCGATGATGAGGAAGACGATGGCGTAATACAGCATGGCGCTCTCCTTGCGACGTATCGGTGCGTTCGGTTCACGGGGTACACGCTTATTGCCACCATGGCGGGGCCGCCGCCTTCAAAAAAACATCCGGACAAGCGCTTCCGTGGCTTGTCCGGACGGGTCCCGCGGCGTGGTCGACGTGGCGGGACTTCCGGACCGAACCCGCAGGGGGAACGGGTTCGGTCCGGATGCGGCTCCTTCCTTGAGCCGCAAAACCGCTGGGGAAGCGCGCTCCACGCGGCGCGTCGAATTGGCCCGGAGCGGTTTTCCTGCCAACCGGGCGCAAGTCTTCCTACAGCTCGCTTTCGAATTCGTATACCTGCAACAGGGCCTCGCGCCGGTCGACCCCGTAGCGGTCCTGCACCACCGCCGCGAGGTATTCGGCACTACCGCCCGCATAGGCCACGTCGTCGGCAGTCAGTTTGCGCCAACGCCGCCTCATCCTGCCGGCGATGTTCGGCCATTCGATCTTGATGAGATCCAGGCCGATGGGCGGCCTCTGGTGGATGCGCGCAGATGCAGGAAACGCGGTCATGTCCGTCAATCCTTTGGCTTCAGTGCCGGTTGCGATGCGGCTTGAACATTAGCAGCCCGAATATGAACGCGACCGGGCATGACTTTTGAATCCGGGATGAACGGAGATTCCGTACGAGTTCGTTTCGAGGGAGCGAGGCCGGGTTCGCCCCGGAGGTTTCGCGAAGCCCGGACGGACCGCGCTCCGGCGCCACGCCGTCGCGGCGGAGGGAAGTGCAAGCCTCCGGAGGCCCGGACGCCGCGCCGGGGCTTCAGGCGGATCGCGTGGACCAGGTGTCGCGCAGGGTGACCGCGCGGTTGAACACGGGATGCACAGGCGAATGGTCGTTGCGGTCGGCGACGAAGTAGCCCGTGCGTTCGAACTGGAAATGCCGTTCCGGTGGCGCGTCCTCCAGCGAGGGCTCGAGAAACCCGCGCACACTGCGACGGGATCCGGCGTTGAGGTGATCGAGCCAGCTTCGGCCGTCGCGGTTGTCCTCGGGGTCGGCGGCATCGAACAGCCGGTCGTACAGGCGCACTTCGGCCTCGATCGCATGGCGCGCGCTGACCCAGTGGATGGTGCCCTTGACCTTGCGGTCGGCGCCGGGCATCCCGTGGCGAGATGCGGGATCGAGCGTGCAACGAAGCTCGGTGACGTTGCGCGCCTCGTCCGTGACGACCTCGTTGCAGCGCACGATCCCGACGCCGCGCAGGCGGACTTCGCCGCCCGGTACCAGCCGCTTGTATCCCTTCGGCGGCACCTCGGCGAAATCGCCACGCTCGATCAGGAGGTCGCGCGCGAACGGCACCTCGCGGGTGCCGAACGATTCGTCCTTGGGGTGATTCGGGAAGGTGAGCGTTTCCGCGTGGCCTTCCGGCAGGTTGGTGATCGTGAGTTTCAGCGGTTCCAGCACCGCCATCCGGCGCGGCGCGTGCGCGTCGAGATCCTCGCGGACGCAGTTCTCCAGCACACCGTAGTCGATCACGCTGTTCTGCTTGGAGACTCCGGCGCGTTCCCAGAACGTACGGATTGCGGCGGCCGTGAAGCCGCGCCGACGCGCCCCGGCGAGCGTCGGCATGCGCGGGTCGTCCCAACCATCGACTAGCTTCTGGTCGACGAGTTCGGCGAGTTTGCGCTTGCTCATCACGGTGTAGGAAAGGTTCCCGCGCGCGAACTCGATCTGGCGCGGCTTCGTCGGCGCGGTTGGCATCCCCTTCTCGAGCAGTGGCCGCCACAGGTCCGGATGATTCGGGAAATCCACGTTGTCCACGCACCAGTCGTACAGCGGCCGGTGATCTTCGAATTCGAGCGTGCAGAAGGAATGCGTGATGCCTTCCAGTGCATCGGAGAGCGAATGCGCGAAGTCGTACATCGGGTAGATCGGCCACGCGTCGCCGGTGTTCTGGTGCGCGAGCTTGCGGATGCGATAGAGGGCAGGATCGCGCAGGTTGATGTTGCCCGCCGTCATGTCGATCTTCGCGCGCAAGGTACGCGAACCGTCCGGGAATTCGCCCGCGCGCATGCGGCGGAACAGGTCGAGGTTTTCTGCGACCGGACGGTTCCGGTAGGGCGAGTCGCGGCCGGGTTCGGTGAGCGTGCCGCGGTATTCGCGCACCCGCTCCGCATCGAGATCGTCCACGTACGCATTGCCGTCCTCGATCAGTTTCAGTGCGGCGCGATAGAACACCTCGAAATAGTCCGAGGCGTGGCGCAATTCGCTCCAGTCGAACCCGAGCCAGCGGACGCTTTCCTTGATGCCTTCGACGAACACCGGATCTTCGCGCCCCGGGTTGGTGTCATCGAGCCGCAGGTTGCAGGTGCCGTCGAATTCCCGCGCGATCCCGAAATCGAGGCAGATCGCCTTGGCATGCCCAAGGTGCAGGTGCCCGTTGGGTTCGGGCGGAAAACGCGTTTTCGCGCCGCCCCGAAGCCTGCCGGCTTCCCGGTCGGCCAGCACGATCTGGCGGATGAAATTGGTGACGACGGGAGCGTGTTCGTCTGCCATACGCGGTTCCGGTGCGGGACAGCCCACAAGTGTAGCGACGCGCGCACGGGTAGCGGCGCGCTGCTTCGCGCAGGACCCCAAGCCCGGGACATCTTTGCTCAGGACGGTGCCTGCGCTCCAAGCCGGGCGCAGTCGGGGATGAACGGGTATTCACCGAACTGCTGATGCTTGCGTGCGATGGCCGCCAGGGCTAATTTGGTCGCATGCGAGTGATCTACCACGCGGAAAGCATCGTCGATGCGCACCTCGTCAAGGATGCGCTGGAGCATGCCGGGATCCCCGCCTTCGTCACCGGCGAGCACCTGATTGGCGGCGTCGGCCAGTTGCCTGCGCGGGATTTCCTCGGCGTAAGCGTCCCGGAAGTGTGCGTCGAAGCGGCGGCGCCAGTAGTGCGCGAGATGGTGGCGATGTTGCACGCGCCGGTCGCGGAGGCGCACGATGACGCGCCCGCACCGGTCCCCAGCCTGCGTCCTGCATCCACTTGAGCGCCTCCGCCGCCGTGGAGACGGATCCCTCGCTGCTCGCGCGGCTGTCCGCACGCATCCGCGACGTCCCGGATTTCCCTGCGCCCGGAGTGCTCTTCAAGGACATCACGCCTTTGCTCGCGGACGCGAAGTCGTTTGCCCAGTGCGTGAACGCGCTGGGGGCGCCTTGGCGCGACACCGCGATCGATATCGTGTGCGGAATCGAGGCGCGCGGTTTCATTTTCGGCGCGGCGCTGGCGCGCACGCTGGGCGCGGGTTTCGTGCCGCTGCGCAAGGCGGGCAAGTTGCCGGCCCCGACCCGCGGCGTCGATTTCGGACTGGAATACGGCGAGGCACGGCTGGAAATCCACGTCGACGCCTTGGCGTCCGGCACGCGCGCGCTGATCGTGGATGACGTGCTGGCTACCGGCGGTACGCTCGCGGCGGCGGCGGGGCTCGTGCAAAGCCTCGGCGCGGAAGTCGCCGGTGCCGCGGTGGTGATTGAACTCGAATTCCTGCGCGGCCGCGAACGTTGGGGCGCCGATGCACCGCTGCATACGCTGCTTCGCTATTGATCGCTCGCTGAAAACCGGGTTTCAGCCGCTGGTGCCGTTCCGCCCCAGGCTCGGCCGCTGTGCCAGCACCACTTCGGTACTGAACGGCTCGCCGGTCCGGAGGCCCGACACCTCCACCTTGCTGCCGGGCGCGAGTTCGGCTTCGCGGCTCCGGAGGTCGGCGGGGTCGATGATCGGATGCTTGCCCAGCTTCAACAGGATATCGCCAGGCTGCAGCCCTGCCTGGGCCGCGGGCCCGCCCGGATACACCTCGACCACGGTGGCACCGCGGGCCGCCCCGGGGAGCCCCGAGTCCGCCGACACCACCACGTTGCCCACTTCGACGCCGAGCCAGCCCCGCGCGACGTGCCCGTGCTCGACGATCTGTTCGAGCACCCGCTTGGCGGTGCGCATCGGAATCGCGAAGCCGATGCCCTGCGCGCCGACGTCGCGATCGAGCATCGCGGTGTTGATCCCGACCAGTTGGCCCTGCGCGTTCACCAGCGCACCTCCGGAATTGCCGGAATTGATCGCCGCATCGGTCTGGATGAAGTCCTCGTAGGGGGACAGGCTCAATTGCCGCTGCAAGGCGCTCACGATGCCCATGGTCACCGTCTGGCCGATCCCGAACGGATTGCCGATGGCGAGCACCACGTCGCCGACCCGCGGCGGGTCCGGATCCACCGCGATCGTCGGCAACTGGCTGGCGTTGATCTTCAGGACCGCAAGATCGGTATCGGGATCGCTGCCGATCAGGCGCGCGTGCGCGACGCGCCCGTCGTGCAGCATCACCTGGATGTCGCTTGCGCCCGAGATCACGTGGTTGTTGGTGAGCACGTAGCCGTCGGAAGTGAAGATGACCCCCGAGCCGAGGCTCTGTTCCCGGCGCCGCATGGCCGGACCGGCCACGCCGCCCAGGAATTGCTGCAGCAATGGGTCACGGAAGATCCGCACCGGTCGCTCGGTCACGATCTTGTCCGCATAAATGTTCACGACCGCCGGGGCGGCGCGGTCCACCGCATCGGCGTAGGACACCGGTCCGCGTCCCGCATCGCCCCGCCCAACCGGTGTTGTCGTCGATTCCGATCGCGACCCGTGGCCGCCGATCCTGTCGCGCAACAGGCTGCCCGCCCCGGGCCAGGCCAGGCTGACGAGGAAGGCAGCCGCGAGGCCCGCCACCATGAATTGCAGGACGAAAAGCAGCGGGCGGAGCTTGCGGAGCATGATGGACGGCCCCTCGTGCGCCGTCGGATTGTGCGCTCAAGAGGCGAACGCTAAACTAACACGATTTTGGGGCCCGATGGACGACGCGGACGCGGCAGGGAATCGGCCGTTCATCCGGGTTTGTCCGTATGGGCCGGGGCGACCACGGCGCGGTTCGGCGCCGTGACCACAGCAGCGCGGAGAGGCGGATGGCGGACGACAGCATCAACAAGGGCCGGCGCAGGTTCCTGACGGCCTCCACGGCCGTGATCGGCGGCGCGGGCCTGATCATCACGGCGATCCCGTTTGTGGAAACCTGGCTGCCGAGCGCACGTGCACAGGCGGCGGGTTCCCCGATCACCGTCGACATCAGCAAGATCGAAAAGGGCCAGATGGTCCGCTACGGCTGGCGCAAGCAGCCGATCTTCGTGATCAACCGCACCCCCGAGCAGTTGCAGTGGCTCCCGAAGCAGGACCCGCGCCTGCGCGATCCCCACTCCAACGAGCCGCAGCAGCCGTCGTATTGCAAGAACGGTCACCGCTCGATCAAGCCGGAATGGATGGTGCTGATCGGCATCTGCACCCACCTCGGCTGCGTGCCCGACTACAAGAAGAAGGTCGGCCCGGAACCCTTCGATCCGGACTGGAAGGGTGGTTTCTACTGCCCCTGCCACCACTCCCGCTACGACATGGCCGCACGCGTGTACGACGGCGTGCCGGCGCCCCTGAACATGGTGGTGCCGCCGTACCACTTCGTCGATGACACCCACATCCAGATCGGCGTCGATCCGAAAGGAGCCGCGTAATGGGCGCGTTCACGCAATGGTTCAACGAGCGCGCGCCGGGTCTTGGCGCGGTCTACAAGAAGCACATGACCGAGTACTACGCACCGAAGAACTTCAACGTGATGTACTACTTCGGTTCGCTGGCGATGCTGGTGCTGGTGAACCAGATCGTCACCGGGATCTTCCTGGCGATGTTCTACACCCCGACCGCGGCCGGCGCGTTCGACTCGGTGCAGTACATCATGCGCGACGTCAACTGGGGCTGGCTGGTCCGCTACATGCACACGACCGGCGCCTCGATGTTCTTCATCGTGATCTACCTGCACATGTTCCGCGGGCTGATGTACGGCTCGTTCAAGAAGCCGCGCGAGCTGGTGTGGCTGATCGGCATGCTGATCTTCCTGGTGCTGATGGCCGAGGCCTTCATGGGCTACGTGCTGCCCTGGGGCAACATGTCGTTCTGGGGTGCCAAGGTGATCATCACCCTGTTCAGCGCGGTGCCGTGGTTCGGCCACACGCTGGTGACCTGGATCATGGGCACCTTCGTGCCGGGCGACCCGACCCTGAACCGCTTCTTCGCGCTGCACGTGGTGGCCCTGCCGCTGGTGCTGCTGTTGCTGGTGGTGCTGCACCTGGGCGCGCTCCACGAGGTCGGTTCCAACAACCCGGACGGCGTCGAGATCAAGAAGCACAAGAATCCGAAGGGCATCCCGCTGGACGGCATCGCGTTCCACCCCTATTACACGCTGAAGGACCTGGTCGGCGTGGGCGTGTTCCTGATCATCTGCGCGGTGATCATCTTCTTCGCGCCGAGTGTCGGCGGATTCTTCCTCGAGCACGACAACTCGATCCCGGCCAACGACCTCGTGACTCCAGCCACGATCAAGCCGGTTTGGTACTTCTCGCCGTTCTACGCGATCCTGCGCATGATCCCGAGCAAGGGTCTCGGCGTGCTGGCGCTGGCCGCCTCGATCGTGGCGCTGTTCCTGGTGCCCTGGCTGGACCGCGGGGGGGTGAAGTCGATTCGCTACCGGGGACTCGGCTACAAGATCGCGCTCGCGATCTTCGCGATCGTGTTCTTCCTGCTGGGGTGCATCGGCGCCGACCTCACGCCGGGCTGGATCGTGTCCATCTTCGGTCCCAACGCAGACATCACGACGATCGAGAACCTGTTCGGACGGATCCTCGTGATCCTCTATTTCGCGTTCTTCGTGTTCCTTTGGGTCTACACGTTTTTCGGGTTCGAGAGGACCCGGCCGGTTCCGGAAAGGGTGACCACGCATGCATGACAAGACCTTTCGCGCTTCCATGCGCACCCTGACGGTGTTGCTGGCGCTGCTGGTGGCGTTTGCGGCCGCACCCGCCGCGCTCGCCGAGGAAGGCGGCTACCCGAACGTCAACGTCAACGTGCATGACAAGGCCTCGCTGCAACGCGGTGCGCGGCTCTTCATGAATTACTGCGTGGGCTGCCATTCGCTGAAGTACATGCGCTATTCGCAGATGGCCGAGGGGCTCGGCCTGACCGAACAGCAGGTGATGGACAACCTGAACTTCACCGGCGTCAAGTTCGGCGAGCCGATCGTCTCGGCGATGCCCGAGGCCGATGCCGAAAAATGGCTCGGCAAGGCACCGCCGGACCTGTCGCTGGAAGTCAGCGCCAGGGGCGCCGACTGGGTGGCTGCGTACCTGAAGTCGTTCTACCTCGATCCTTCGACGGCGAGCGGCTGGAACAATACGGTGTTCCCGAACGTGGCGATGCCCTTTCCGCTGTGGCAGTTGCAGGGCGAGCAGGTCGCGGTGATGAGCCCTCCCGCAAACGGCGAGCCGGCCACGATCAAGGAGTTGAAGCTCGCACAGCCCGGGAGCATGACCCCTGCCCAGTACGACCGGGCGGTGCGGGACCTCACCGCATTCCTGACCTACGTTTCCTCGCCGGACGAACTCGTGCGCAGCAGCATGGGCGCGTGGGTGGTGCTGTATCTGGTATTTTTCACGCTGTTCGCGCTGGTGCTCAAGAAGGAATACTGGAAGGACGTGCATTGACCGGCAACGACGCCGGCCGGCTGCGCGATCCCACCAGACCCGGGACGGCCGCTGCGAAAGCAGCGCGGCGCACCCGGGGCAATGCGAATAGACCCGGCCCATGGGGGAACCTGGCATGATCCAAACCGCCCACACCCGCACCGTACTGACGCTGTTCACCGCTCCCGATGACGTGCAGTCGCACCGGGTCCGTCTGGTGCTGGCCGCCAAGGGCGTGGTCTACGACCGCGTCGAGGTTCCGCCGGCCAAACCGAGCGAGGAACTGCTCTCGGTCAACCCGTACGGCGACACCCCGACCCTGCAGGACCGCGACTTGGTGCTGTACGGACCGGAGGTGGTGTGCGAGTACATCGATGAGCGCTACCCGCATCCGCCGCTGATGCCGGTCGATCCGCTGTCGCGCGCGCGCCTGCGGCTCGCCTGCGTGCGCATCGAGCGCGACTGGGTGCCGGAAGTTGCCGCGATCAAGGCCGGCGGGCGCGCCGCCGAATCCGCGCGCAAGCGCCTGCGCGAGCACCTGATGACGGCGCTGCCGCTGTTCAAGGCCGCCAAATTCTTCCTCAATCCCGAAATCAGCCTCGCCGACTGCCTGGTGGCTCCGGTGGTGTGGCGGTTGCCCTCGCTCGGGGTTTCGCTGCCGAAGGACGCCAAGCCGATCGTGGATTACGGCGAGCGCCTGTTCCGGAGCCAGGGCTTTGCGCGCAGCCTGACCTCCGACGAGCGGCTGCTGGGCGAGCTGTGACCCAGCCCACCGCCATGACCTCCAACCGTCCGTACCTGCTGCGGGCGGTCCACGAATGGATCTGTGACAACGGGCTCACCCCTTACATCGTGGTCGATGCCGCGCGGCCGGGGCTGCAGGTTCCGCCGCAGGCGGTGAGCGACGGGCGGGTGGTGCTTAACCTCGCCCCGCGTGCGGTCGCACGCCTGGAGATCGGCAACGATGCAATCAGCTTCATGGCCCGCTTCGGTGGCGTCAGCCATGCCGTCAACGTGCCGATCGCGGCGGTGCAGGCAATCTACGCGCGGGAGAACGGCCAGGGCATGTTGCTGGCCGAGGATGCTGCGGGGGCCGCGCCACCCGTGCAGTCGCCGGATATGGCGCCCGCCAAACCGTCTGCACCTTCCCTCCAGGCCGTGCCTGCATCGGGGCAGGACGCATCCGTCTCCGACGAGGGGGGCACCGGCGGTCACGGCGACGAGCCGGACAAGCCGAGGCCGAAGGGCAAGCCCAGCCTGCATGTGGTGAAGTGACGGCGCGCGCGTGGCGCGTTCCCCGTCCCGCGCCTTTGCCCCGATTGCGATCCCGGTGAATGCCGGGTCCCTTTTGCTTCGGCGAGCGCGCATATCCCCGTCCTTTCCGCGCCGTCCCCCGGCGCGGCCCCTTTGACATTGCCCGAAAGGGGCGAAAAGGCCACGCGCCCGTGGCGGTACGGCGCCCTGAAAGTGCGTGAGGCAAGCAGTCATCCATGACACGAACGTCCGCCCGTGCCTCCGTGCACGGGCGCTCGCCCACGCGCCATGCCTCCCGCACGTTGCGACCGCGCCGGCCCACCCTTGCCGCTTGCCGATCACGCGCCGGAGGCGAGCGAAATCACTTTCGATAGGTCAGTGCAGCGTCCTTCGCGCGCGGGTGATGGGGACGACGTTGCCGCTGGCCTCCGGCTGCGCCGGCAGCATGCCGTGCACCACGCGAATCGCAGGCGCCGGCGCGTCGGTGAATTCGTCGCGTCGCGGCAGGCTCGCGCCCACGATCCGGTCGCCGACAAGGGTGATGCTCGCCGTCTGGCGGTCGTGGCCGCCGAGGCTGGTATCGAACCGGTATTCCCGCACGGCGTGCCACGGGCCGCGCCGCCAGTTCACGCGCAGGCGATGCAGCGCCACACTGTCATCGAGCAGTTGCAGGCCGTGTCGTTCGCAGAGGCGGCGCGCATGCAGGATCGCGCGCTCGCGGAGGCGCAGGACGTGGTACCACGTCGCGGCGACGGCCATGCACGACAACAACGGCAACCATACTTCCAGCACGTCACGATCCTCGCGCGCCGGGCGGGGGCGCGACCGCAGGCATCATGCCCATATCGGCAAGCGAAAGACAGATCGGCGAACCCGGTTCGCGCGAAGTTATTTCACGCGTTCGACGCGCACGCTCTGGTTGCAGCCCTGCACGTACATGAGCCAACTGCCCAGGATCATCGGCTTGATCGTGACCGCGGGGTTGTGGACGTCGGGACACGAATACGCGCCGGATTCAGCCTGCTTCCACACCTGGCCGTTGTCGAGGGTGAACGTCGTGTGTCCGGCCCAGCCGTTGAACTGCCCGACAAGATGCGTAGTGAACTTGTCGCGGGGTTGATTGTCCGGATAGAACACCGGCTGGCCGCTTGCGGAGACCATCTTGGTCTGCTCGTGCGTGCGCAACCAGTCGTCCAGGAACTGGAGTTGCTGAGGGCTGAGCTTGTCGAGGCCTGCTGCCTTGAAGTCGGCCGCCGACATGCGTTCCTCGAGCGAGGAAAATTGTTGCGCCATGGCGGGCATGGCGGTGATCAGCACGGCCAGTGCGGCCGGCAACATCCGTAGGGTGCGCATGAGTGGCGATGATAGCAGTGCCCCCCGCCCATCGCACGGGGTGCGTCGATGTCCAATCCAATACACTCGTGTCTTTCGGCGGCCTTTCCCGTGGGCGCCACCAGCCGTCCATGCGATCCATGACTTCCCACGCTGGCGCACCGTCTGAACCCGCGCGTGCGGTTCCGGTCGATGGGTTGCCGTCCACCGATCACGCGTTGTGGACGCAGACGGACACGCTGCTGCGGGACCTGGGCTGCGACGACGAAACCCGTCTTGCGGCCGCGTGGTATGCGATCGCCCGTGCGCGACCGCCGGGGTGGCTCGATGCGATGCAGCGCATATCGCCGGCGGTGCGCAGACTGGTCGAAGGCCAGCAGCAGGCCGAGCAGGTGTGGGCGCTGCATGCCGAGCGCGACGGCAAGGGCGGGAACGAGGGATTGCGCCGGCTGTTGCTCGCGATCATCCGTGACCTGCGGGTGGTGTACCTGCTGCTTTCGCGCCAGCTGGCGGAGCTGCGTGCGGCCGCGGCCCTCCCGGACGCAGAGCGCCGCGAGTTGGCGCGGCGTACCCGGGATATCCACGCGCCGCTCGCCAACCGGTTGGGCATCGGGCAATGGAAATGGGAACTCGAGGACCTCGCGTTCCGTTACCTGGAGCCGGAGGTGTACCACCGCATCGCGAGGTTGCTGGCCGAGCGGCGCGCCGATCGCGAGGCCTGGATCGAACGCTGCGTCGCCGACCTGCGCACCGCGCTCGCCGAGCACGGCATCACGGCGACGGTGCAGGGGCGCGCCAAGCACATCTACTCGATCTGGAAGAAGATGCAACGCAAGGGCGTCGGCTTCGGCGAGCTGTACGACATCCGCGCGCTCAGGGTCCTGACCGGAAGCCTCTCCGAGTGCTACGCGGTGCTCGGCATCGTGCACGGGTTGTGGCCGATCATCCCGCATGAATTCGACGACTACATCGCGCACCCCAAGGGCAACGATTACCGTTCGCTGCACACCGCGGTGATCGGCCCGGAAGGCAAGACGCTGGAGGTGCAGATCCGTACGGAGGAGATGCACCGGGGTGCCGAACTCGGCGTCGCCGCGCACTGGAAGTACAAGGAGGGCGGCGCAGGCGACGCCGCGTACCAGGCCCGCGTCGCATGGATGCGCAAGCTGCTGGAAGGCGAGGACGACGGCGCGCTGCTCGCCGAGCTGCGCGCGGAACTCGCCGAGGATCGCGTCTATCTGCTGACGCCGAAAGGCGAGGTGATCGACCTGCAGGCCGGCGCAACGGTGCTCGATTTCGCCTACCACGTGCACACCATGGTCGGGCACCGTTGCCGGGGCGCCAAGGTCAACGGCCGGATCGTGCCGCTGACGCATCAGCCGAAGAGCGGCGATCGGGTCGAGATCCTGACCGCGCGCGAGCCCGCGCCCAGCCGCGACTGGCTGTCCCTGCAGCACGGCTATCTGAGCACCGCCAGCGCGCGCGGCAAGGTGCGGGCGTGGTTTCGGCACGAGGATCTCGCGGACAATCTCGCGGCGGGCCGGCAGATCCTCGAGCGCGAGGCGCGCCGCCTGGCGTTGCCGGACGAGGTGCTGGATCGCCTGCCGGCGAAGCTCGGCCGCAAGGGACGCGATGACCTGCTGGTCGCCTTGGCCCTCGGCGAAGTCGGCATCGCCCAGTTGACGCGGGCAATGCTGGAGGCGCAGTCGCCGCCGGCGGCCGCTGCGCCCCCGCCAGCCCGCCTGCCTCGCGAACCCGGCAAGCCCGGGGCGCTCACGGTCGAGGGGATCGGCAATCTGCTGACCAGCCTCGCGCGCTGCTGCCGGCCGTTGCCGGGCGACGACGTCACGGGCTACATCACGCGCGGCCGCGGCATCACCGTGCACCGTGCCGACTGCCCGGCGCTGGCGCGGTTGCGCGCGCGCAATCCCGAGCGCGCCATCGAAGTCCGCTGGCAGAGCGCGCCGGATCGCGCCTATGAGGTCGCCATTTCGGTGGTGGGCTACGATCGTCGCGATCTGCAGCGCGACGTCACCAATGCCATTGCCAACAGCGGCGCGCGGATCGTCGCATCCGGCAGCCACAGCGACCGCGACCGCGGTGAGCTGGCGATGCAGTTCACGTTGCGGGTGCACGACTACGGGGAGCTTTCGGCGCTGCTCGTCAAGGTGGCTGCGTTGTCCAACGTCACCGATGTGCGACGGCTGGCCGGGAGCTGAAGCGCATTCGCGGCGGCGGCGGTGGGCCTGCCATCGAATGGTAAGATGCCCGCGTTTTGCGCAGGCTCCTGCGCCCGCTGGAACCGCCGGGCGGCCGCCATGGTCCCATGACCGGGTTTGGATGGGCCGGAGAGCGCTCCGGTGATGGATGGGCATGAACGGACGGAACGATTCTTCGCGCGGCACGCCGCGGCGTACCGAACCGGTCCTGGGAAACCTCGACCAGGTGGACGCCGGCGTGGATCGGCGCGACCCCCGATCCGGCGGGGCGCAACCTCCGCAGCGGCCGCCATTCCGTGCCCGCGAGACGCGCAAGCCCGCACCGCGCGGGCATCGCCGGCTGCGCTGGGCCGCATTGGTGGTGGTGCTGGTGCTGATCGGCGCCGGTGCGTGGGCGTTCATGCACCAGACGATGCTGCGCGGGCTGTTGCCGCAGACCCAGTTGAACACGCTGCTGACGCGGGGCGACGATGCGCTGGCCGCCGGCGCGCTGACCGGCGGGCCCGACAGTGCGCGCGAGCTGTACGAGGCCGCGCGGGTGCTCGACCCTGACAACGAACGGGCGCTGGCCGGGCTGCAGAAGGTGGGTCACCGGGAACTCGCGCGCGCGAGGGAGGCCCTCGAGCAACGCGACTTTGCGCGCGCGCGCAGTGCGCTCGAACAGGCCCGCAGCTTGCTGGGTGGAGGTGCCGGGGTCGAAGCGCTGGACAAGGCACTCGCCAAGGCCGTGTTGCACGATGCCAACGTGGACCAGTTGATATCGCAGGCGCGCGAGGCGCTGGCGAATGGGCGCATCGACGGTCCGGGCGGCGCCGCGGCCTTGTTCGGCAAGGTGTTGGCCGGCGACCCGCACAACGCGGTGGCGCGCCATGGCATGGACCAGGTGGGCGACGTACTCGCGACGCGGGTCCAGGACCGGCTGGGCCAGAATGATCTTGCCGATGCCAAGAAGGCGCTTGCGGACCTGGCGCAAAGGCTGCCCCGATATTCGCAGCTGCCCAACCTGCGCGCCGCGGTCGCGGCGGCGTCCCGCGCGGCAGACACCCGGCGCGACCAGTATCTCGCGCAAGGCGAGGCCGATCTGCGCGCGGGCAAGATCACCGGCAGCGACAGCGACAATGCGGAGGCGCAGTTCAAGGCGGCGCTGGCAGCCGACCCCGGTAATGCGAAGGCCCAGGCGGGCCTGGGGAAAGTGGCGGAAGCGCTGATCGTGCAGGCCAATGCCGCAATCGATGCAGGCCACCCGCACGCCGCACAGGCGCTGCTGGACAAGGCCGCCGAATGGGCGCCGAAATCCGCGGACCTGGTGGCAGCGCGCTCGCGGCTCGCCTCGCATCCTGCGACCGCTTCCGGGCCGCCGTCTTCGACCGCGGCCGGCATCTCGCCTGCCGTGACGCCGGCGCAATCGGCCAAGGTCGCGCGGCTGGTGGCACGCGCGCAGGCGGCCGCCCGCAAGGGCGACATCATGC
>JAICJG010000002.1 GCA_025928585.1 Rhodanobacteraceae bacterium | reverse complement strand
GTTCGCCGCGCGGCACGTCTCCTGATCCAGTGCTCGACCTCGCCATCATCGTCGTCTACCTGATCGTCATCGCAGCGATCGGGCTTCGCATCAGCGGCAAGCAGCGGTCCGCGACCGACTATTTCGTCGGCGAACGGAACCTGTCGTGGTGGGCGGTGTGCTTCTCGATCGTCGCAACGGAGACCTCGACGCTGACGGTGATCAGCGTGCCGGGGGTCGCTTATCTCGGTGCCTACGGCTTCGTGGAACTTGCGTTCGGTTACCTGATCGGGCGCAGCATCGTCGCGATCGTCCTGCTGCCGTTGTACGCGCGCGGCAACCTGGTCAGTGCCTACCAGTACCTGGGCTTGCGTTTTGGACCCAACGTGCAGGGCCTGGCCTCGGCGACGTTCCTGGTTACCCGCCTGCTGGCCGAAGGCGTGCGGCTGTTCGCGTCGGCGATTCCGATCGCGCTGCTGCTCGCCGCGATGGGCGTGCACGCGAGCTACCTCGAGATCATCGTGGTGCTGGCCGGGGTGACGGTCGCCTACACCTACATCGGCGGCATCCGGGCGGTGGTGTGGACCGACGCGATCCAGATGATGCTCTACCTCGGCGGCGCGATCCTGAGTGTCGCCATCCTGCTGCACGGAATTTCGGCGGCCGACCTCGGCCGTGCTTTCGCGGCGGGCAAGTTCGAAGTCTTCGATTTCCATGCGCCGATCCTGACCAGCCCGTTCGCGTTCGTCGCCGCGATCTTCGGCGGCGCCGTGTTCACGATGGCCTCGCACGGCGCCGATCAGCTCATGGTCCAACGCATCCTCGCCTGCAGGAACCTGCGCGACAGCCGCAAGGCCATGATCGGCAGTGCGGTGTTCGTGATGGCCCAATTCGCGCTGTTCTCGGCCGTCGGCACCCTGCTGTGGATCAAGTTCGGCGGCCGCACACCGGCGCAACTCGGCCTTGCCGGTCCCGATCAACTGTTTCCGGAATTCATCATCCGCGGGCTGCCGCCCGGGATTTCGGGCCTGATGGTCGCCGGCATCCTCGGCGCGACGATGGGTTCGCTGTCGTCGGCCATGAACTCGATGTCCAATTCGACGCTCACCGACCTGATCCGCCTGTTCGGCCGTCGCGAATACGACGACAAGACCATGCTGCGCATCTCCCGGATTTCGACATTGTTCTGGGCCGGCGCACTGGTCGGTTTTGCATCCCTGTTCACCGACACCCATAGCCCGGTCGTCGTACTCGGCCTCGGCATCACCGGCTACACCTACGGCGCGCTGCTGGGCGCGTTCCTGCTCGGCCTGCTGATCAAGCGCGCCAACCAGCGCGACGGCGCGATCGCCTTCGTCGCCACCGTGATCCTCATGGCCGTGGTGGTACTCGCGGTGAAAATCCACGGCCATGCCCTCGCCTTCCCGTGGTATGTACCGATCGGCGTGGCAATCACCCTGCTGGTCGGCGGCGGCCTGTCGCTGACCCACCCGCGGGGACAGCGGGTTTTCGCAGGGATGCGCGGCGACACGGCCGGGCGGCAGCGCGCAGCCGAGCCGCAGTGACCAGCCGTTGGCGGCACGAGGCCACGGGAACGCCGAATCATGACCGCGATCACTGCACAAATCCCGGCATTCTCCGGTAGGATGCCGGGAAATTCGTTGCATGGCCTTTCCGGCCACCCAACCGCGTTCGCGATCGGCGGTTTTCATTTTCCAGTCGTTCCCAACGATCGAAAATGCCGGCACGTTCTCGCCGGCCCGGGAAGTTGCATGCTGGATTTGCAGCGGCGGCCCGCCTGCACGATTCGATCGTGATGCGAATTGAAAGAGGTTCAGATGGACAAGTTTCTCATTGATGGCGGGGCCCCTCTTCGCGGCGAGATTCGTGCCTCCGGCGCCAAGAACGCCGCGCTGCCGATCCTGGCGGCATCCCTGCTGACCGGGGAACCGCTGAGCCTTCGCAATATCCCGCAACTGCAGGATATCGTGACGATGAACCGGCTGTTGGCGCAGATGGGCGTCAAGCTGACCCTCGGCAACAACATGCAACTCGATGTGGACGCCGGCGACGTGCATGCCTGCTTCGCGCCCTACGACCTGGTCAAGACCATGCGCGCGTCGATCCTGGTGCTGGGGCCGTTGCTGGCCCGTTTCGGCGAGGCCGATGTGTCGTTGCCGGGCGGCTGCGCCATCGGCGCGCGCCCGGTCGATCTGCACCTGCAGGGCCTGATGGCGATGGGGGCCGAGATCTCGGTGGACGAAGGCTACATCAAGGCTCGCGCGAGCCGGCTGGTTGGCGCCAACATCCTGCTCGAGAAGGTGACGGTCACCGGCACCGAAAACCTGATGATGGCGGCCACGCTGGCCAAGGGTCGCACGGTCATCGCCAACGCAGCCCGCGAGCCGGAAATCGTCGACCTGGCGATCTGCCTGCAGCGCATGGGCGCCCGCATCGAGGGGGCCGGGTCCAGCGTCATCACCATCGACGGCGTCGATAAATTGCACGGTGCGTCGCACGACATCCTGCCTGACCGGATCGAAACCGGCACCTACCTCGTCGCCGGCGCGATCACGCGCGGCAAAGTGCGGATCCACGACACGCAGCCCAAGCTGCTGCTCGCGGTCCTGTCCAAGTTGCAGCACGCGGGCGCCCATATCGAGCTCGGCGATGACTGGATCGAGCTCGACATGCGTGGCCGGCGCCCCTGCGCCGTGGACATCAACACTTCCCCGTATCCCGGTTTCCCCACGGACATGCAGGCGCAGTTCTGCGCGCTGGACGCGGTTGCCGAAGGGTCCGGCGTGATCATCGAGAACCTGTTCGAGAACCGTTTCATGCACATTCTCGAACTGCAGCGGATGGGCGCCAAGGCGAAGATCGAGGGCAATACCGTCATCATCACCGGCTGCGAAGGCCTGACAGCAGCGCCCGTGATGGCCACCGATCTGCGGGCATCCGCTGGCCTGGTGCTGGCCGCGCTGGTGGCCGAAGGCACCACGGAGATTCGCCGCATCTATCACATCTACCGCGGCTACGAAGACATCGAGCGCAAGCTGACCCAGTTGGGCGCGTCGATCCGCAGCCTCTCCGATGACGATCGGGAGATGCCTCCGGCGATCGATGCAGGAGCAGTCGATGGCCGGGCCACGGCGGCCACTTCCCTGCCTTCCCTAAACTGATCGCCCGGTCATCGCTTCGAGCGGACGGACGGCAGCCGGATTCCTAAGGTCGGGGAAGAAACTCGATGTCCATCATCTTGGCCGTAGACATCGGCAGAACCGGCTGCCGCGCAGCACTGTGGAGCGGCGACGCGCCGGAACCCGAAGCCATCGCTACGGGCGACGGCAGCCTGGGCTTGAGTGCCGTGGACGGAGCCAAGGTTGCCGAGACGGCCATTCTCGCGGTGGTCGAGCCGCTGCTGAAGACGCACGCTGCGGGTCGCATCGATGCCGTTGGCGTCGGCGCACCCGGCGCCATGGAAGCGCCCGCACTGGCGCGTCGCCTGGCGCAGCAGCTTGCCCATTCCCTGCCGGCCCGCAGCGTTGCGGTGACGAGCGATGCGATTACCTCGCACGCCGGTGCACTGGGCGGCAAGCCCGGCGTGGTATTGGCCGCCGGAACCGGTGCAGTGACCGTCGCGATCGGCACCGATGGTCAGTTCCGCCGCGTGGACGGCTGGGGACCCTGGATCGGCGACGAGGGCAGCGGTGCCTGGCTCGGCTGTCGCGGCTTGCAGGCCGCGGCACGAGCCAACGACGGCCGCGGTCCCGCGACCACCCTGTCCGAAGCCGCGGCCCGGCAGTTCGGCTCGATCGGCGAACTCGCGGTGAACCTCGGGTCCGATCCGAATCCCGCGCGCAGCATGGCGGCGTTCGCACCGGCGGTTGCCGATGCGGCGCGCAACGGCGATGCGGTCGCTGCGCAGTTGCTCGAAGCGGGCGCGGCGGCACTGGCCCATGCGATGATGGCGGCCGCCGAGGCACTGCACGTCCCGGGGCCGCTGGCGGGGGTCATCATCGGCGGCCTCGTCAATCTCGGACCGGTGCTCCTCGATCCGCTGCGGGCGACCCTCGAGCGGAGCGGTACCCGCCTCCAATTGCGGCCGGCGGAAGGCACGTCGATGGACGGCGCCCGCCGCCTGGCCGTTGTCGATGGCGGCATCCATGAACCCTGGGTGGTCCGCGCGAGAGGATAAGAGACCCGTGAATCCGTCCATGCACCAACCCGCCAGGCAAGATGCCGCTCTCGATGTCCTGGCAACCGAATCCGTGCGTCCTGGCCTGGACGACCTCGATTGCCGGCCGACCGAGGAACTGGTGCGCACGCTCGCCGAAGGCCAGCGTGCCGCGCAAGCCGCCGTGATGGCGGCGGTTCCCGCGATCGCCGCCGCGGCGGATGCCATCGCCGCACGCCTGCTGCAGGGCGGACGCCTGTTCTATCTCGGCGCCGGCACTTCGGGCCGCCTCGCCATTCTCGACGCATCGGAATGTCCACCGACGTTCAATACCCCGCCGGAACTGGTGGTCGCGCTGATGGCCGGGGGACCCGCGGCGGTGCAGGAAGCAGTCGAAGGTGCCGAAGACGATGCCGCAGCCGGCGGCGCCGATTTGCGGGCAAGGAACCTCGGACCGAACGATGCCGTGGTCGGCATCGCCGCGTCGGGGCGCACGCCGTACGTGGTCGGCGCGTTGCGCCATGCACGCGGGCTTGGGAGCCACACGGTCGCGATCGTCAACAACGCCGGAAGTGAGCTGGCCGGGATCGCCGACACCGCCATTGAATTGTCGACGGGGCCGGAAGTCATCGCCGGCTCCACCCGGCTTTGCGCGGGCACCGCGCAAAAGATCGCGCTGAACACGTTGTCGACCGCGGTCATGGTGCGGCTCGGAAAAACGTATGGACCCTACATGGTCGACGTGCGCGCGACCAACGCCAAACTTCGCAGGCGGGCATTGCGGATGGTCCAGCAGATCACCGGCGCGGACCTGGCGGACAGCACCGAAGCCCTCGCGGCGACCAGCGGCCGCGTGAAACCGGCGGTCGTGATGCTGCTCGCTGGCTGCGACGCGGAGGAAGCCGAACGCAGGCTCGCGGCGGCCGGCGGCCGGGTGCGCGGAGCGCTGGCACACGGGTGAGCGCGTGGCCTGAGGAACGGTCGACCTCACGCACTTCGTGATTCCGGTGCGCCCGCGCTCTTCCGGGCAGACACGGAATCCGGTTCCTCGACCCTGGAAGCAAAGCTGGACTCCCGCGCCGGTGAAGCTGGTGCGGGGCTGCGGAACGACGACCTGGAACCCGAGCCGGACCGCGCGTCAACCGCCGCCTCGCTCTTCGCCCGATGTTGCGTCCGCTCCAGCGGGCCGACCACCCTTCAGCGCCGCGACCACCAGTCGTTCGACGGCATCGACCATCCGCAATTTGGTTGCCGCCGCCGGCTCGCGCGCTTGCAGGAAATCGGTCGTGGTCTGCCTGGCCCACGCACGGGGCGCGGGCTGCTTCTGGTCGATGCAGTCGAGCGCCTGCAGGCCGACCTTCGACAGCGTCACCAGTGACTGCGCCAGCGGCCTGGCCGGATGCAACGCCGGCGAACGCTCAAGCAACGCCTCCAGCGCCGGACCGTTCGCAAGCCATTGCTCGAGCTGCGTACGGATTCGCTCCTCCGTATCGGCATCCGGATGTTGCACGAACCGGTTGACCCATTCGTTGAACCGGATCGCCGCCCACGGGTTCGCGGTCGCCGCATCGGCAATCGATGCGAGCGGCGAATAGATGGTGTAATCACCGCTCGCCATTCTCTGGTATCCGCGCACCGGCGAGATCACGTCCACCAGCACCCGGAGCGGTTCGACCTCGTATTGCCCCGCCAACTGGCGCAACAGCATCCCCTGGTTGCGGATCTGCGTGAGGCCCAATTCCTCCAGTTCCAGGTTCACCGCGCGCAGGCGCTGGTCCATCCACGCCACGTCGCGCACATCCTGCGGTGACCAAAGGCGCTCCGCGACCGCGGCCGCATTCGGCCAGATTCGCGAGTCGATCGTTGCCGGCCGCACCAGGTCCCCCCCCACTTCGGCCTCGCCGCCGAGGATGTTCCGGCGAGCCGCACGCTCGAGGTGGGTGCCCGGGGGAATGGGATCGTTGAGGTAGGCGTGCGACGCCGGGTAAAGCAGGTCGAGATAGTAGCCATTGGACAGGATGGCTCGATGGCCTTCGCGTGCCGCCTGGTACAGCGAATCCTTGCCGCGCCAGCTCTGGATGATCGCGCCCTTCTCCAGGCCTGGCTGCAGGATTTCGTCCCAACCGATGATCCGCTTGCCGTCGGCATCGATCATTCCTGCGAGTTTCTGGATGAACTGCGCCTGCAACGCCGTGTCGGAGGTGATCGCAGGCTGCATGTAGGCCTGGATCGTCGGGTTGTTGTCCCACTGCCGGCCCGAGTTTTCGTCACCGCCGATGTGGATGTACGGCGCGGGGAAAAGGGCCGCCATTTCCTTGAAGAAGCGGCCCAGGAAACGGTAGGTTTCCGGGTTGCCCGGGTCGAATGCCGGGTTCTTGCCACCGAAACGCGTGTACAGGTGATACGGTCCGGGTGCGCTGGCCAGTTCCGGGTGGCTCACCAGCCAACTGACGGCGTGCGATGGCAAGTCGAACTCGGGCACCACGAGGATGCCGCGGTCGTCCGCATAGCGGATGATCTGTTTGATCTCGGCCTGGGTGTAATACTGCCCGCGCGAGCCAAGTTCGGTGAGCTCCGGGAACACGTTGCTCTGGATGCGAAAGCCCTGGTTATCGCTCAAATGCAGGTGCAGGACATTCATCTTCACCGCGGCCATGCCGCGGAGGTTGCGCTCGATGACGTCCACCGGTTCGAAGTGCCGGGCCACGTCGATCATCAGTCCGCGCCACTGGAAGCGTGGCTGGTCCCGGATGTCGACCGTGGGAAAGTAGTAGCCGCTCGAATCGGCCTGGAGCAACTGGGCGAACGTCTGCAACCCGTGCAACACACCGAGGCCATCTTCCGCGGTCAATACGGCATGTCGCGAGTCGACCTTCAAACGGTACGACTCGTCTTCCCCGATCCTGAGCACTCCGGGACGACGCACCTTGATCACGAGCACCGCCTGCTCGCCCTCCGAACCTGCTGCCACCGCGTGCTGGCGGAAGGCGATCCCGGTACGCCGCTGCAGATGCTGCAGCAAGCGGGATGCAGCGTCGTATACGCGCTGTCCCGGATGGCCGGTCACGGCGATGTCGAATTGCTTCGCCAGTGCCAGACGACCTTCCCGGAGCCGGACATGGGCCGGCCACGGCATCAGGGTCAGCCCGGACTGCTTCAATGGGCCCGGCACGCCATCGGCAAGTGCCGGCGCCGCGGCGAGCGCAAGCGCAAGCGCCAACACCATCAGTACTGATCTTCCCACTTTCTCGGCCTCCCGGCCCGGTTGCTGCAGGGCAATCCATCCGGCGCAGGCATCCGGCTCCATAAGCCCGGCTCGCCTCCGTCGGCTCAGACAGTCACGCTCTCATTCGAATGGCACTCCGGAACTCCGCAAGCGCTGCCGCAAGGACTCCAGCCGGTCGTCGTAACACGCGCTGCGTGCGCTGCCGCGGTGCAGGGGCCGCCGCACCTGCGCGGCGCTCGGCGTCAGCACGGCGCGCGGATTTTCATGCGGCGCAAGACAGGCCGCATCGAACCGCAGGCCGCAGAAGTCCAGCAGGCGGCGAATGACGGGTTCCGGATCCGCCACCAGCGCCTCGTACCGCAAAACGAACACCTGCGCCGGATACTTCTCCAGCCAGAACCGCGTCAAGCGCAGAAAGCCGGCGCAGTAATCGGCCAAATCGTCGAGATCGCAGGCGAACGCGGCCTCGTCGGTGAAACAGTGGCGGTAGCAAGCGAGGCACGTTTCCACCGGATCGCGCCGCACGATGATCACCCGCGCCGCCGGCAACATCGCCAGCGCCGCACCTGCGAAGTGCCAGCCCAGGAGGTTCTTGTCGGTGAAGCGCGGTTTGCCCACGCGCCAGCGCGCGGTGCGCGCGAGGTACTCCTCGCCGAGCCGCTGCCAATCCGCGGCCATGGCTTCGGGTACCCACCGCGGGAATGCCGAGCCGCGACGCCGGGATTCCGCCTCGATCAGCCGCGGCAGGTCACGGATCTCGTTGGCGCCCTGGACGTCCGGGTGCGAGGACAGGATCTGTTCGACCAGGGTCGAGCCGGTGCGCGGCATCCCGGTGACGAGGATAACCTCGCCGCCGGCCGCGGCAGCCGGTGACGAAGCAACCGGACTCGCGAATGCATCCCGGATCGCGTCCACGAAACCATGTTCCTCGTCGGCGTTCCATGGCACCCGCATGTTCGCGCGCTGCGATGCGTTTGCCTCCCGGAGCGCCTCGAAGGCGCGCGCGTGCTCGCCCTGGTCCTCGAGCCCCTTCGCCAGCGCAAACCCCAAGAGGTAGTGCGATCGGGCAGGCAGGTCGCTGCGCGCGAACGCTTCCTGCAGGCGGGCAGTGTCGGCGCTGTCGAGCGCCGTACCCAGCGACAGCCCGTACCAGGCATCGGGATCGACCGGATCGCGGCGCAGCACCTCGCGAAATTCCGCCACGGCAGCATCCAGCCGGCCCCATCCGGCATGGGCGCGCGCCAGCGCAAGCCGCGCCTCGCGGTGGGCGGGTTCGCGCGCGAGCGCTTGCTGCAACGCCATCACGGCTTCCGCGCCCTGCGCCTGCCGCCACAGCGCCTCGCCGAGATGGAACCACGCCGTTCCGGAGTCGGGGGCGAGATCGCACGCCTGCCGGAAGTGCTCCGCGGCTTCTTCGAATGCATCGAGCGCGAGCAGCGAAAGGCCAAGTTCGCTGTGCAGGAAAGGATCCGCGGGCCACGCCGAAAGAACCGCGCGGAAGCATTCGGCGGCCTTGGCAAAGTCGCCGCGGCTGCGCGCCACCATCCCGAGCATCCGCACCGCCCTCGGATCGCGGGGTGCGAGTGCCAGCACGCTGGCCAGTGACCGCTCGGCGGCTTCGAAGTCGCGCACCTCCCAATCGCGGCGCGCCCTCGCCAGCAACCGCGTCGCGACCGGCGAGAGCGGCGGCAGCGCGATCTTGTGCTCCTCGTCGCCCGGGGAGGTTGCGGCGGGGACGGGGTCGGTGGTCACGTCGTTTGCCCCATCCGCACCCAGCCCTCCCCTCGATGGGGGAGGGCTGGCCTCGTGCATCTCTACGCCGTCACCAGTTGTAGGCAACCGAGATGCGTGCATAACGCGGCGGCATGCGGGCCTCGATCATGTTGTAGCTGGTGCCGGGGCTGGACGTCGAGATGAAATAGTCTCCGTAGAACGTGGGCGTCTGCTTGTTGAACACATTGAAGACCTGGAACTTGAAGTCGAGCTTGTGCTCGGCCCAGCCGGGCTTGTAGTCCACGCTCAGGTCGACGTTGTGGATCCACGGCGTGTGCTTCGCCCCGTACGGCGGCACCCCCGAACCCGGCGCGATGGGCACGCCGCCGCACCAGTGGTACTGGCTCGACGTATGCAGGCGCACCTGATCCGCTCCGTACCGCCCGCGGCACATCCGCGGCGTGCCGGAGGCGATCCACAGGTTGGCCCCGACGGTCCAGTCGGGATTGATCGCGTAGGCACCGTAGAGCTTGAACGAGTGCTTGCGTGACGTACCCAGGACACCGTTCGAATTGTCCATGATCCTGGGGTACGCCCAGACCGCAGTGAGGTAAGCGACGACGCCGCTCGACTCGTACATCGGCCCGACCGGACCGGCATCGTTGCCGTACAGCTTCGAGAACACGTAGTCGAACTTGGCGAACCACTTGCCGTCCCACACGTGGGTGAGCGACAGGTCCAGCGCGTAGTAGTTGCGCTTGGGCCCCATCTCGAAGGTTTGATCCGCCGCAGTCCAGTTGATCAGGCGCAGCGATCCGTCGGGCGCCTTCACGTAGATCTTCTGGTCCACGCCCGGATTGACCATGACCGGGCTCTGCACCCACTGGCTGCAGGTATCCGGGGTCATCCAGGTATAGCCCTCGCGCACGCCTTCCGCGCACATCGAAGCGGCATCATCCGTCCCGCCGATCATCTCACCCAGCTTCTCGTAGGTGCCGGTGGCCTCGAACACCCAGTCGGTGGTCAGGAAATGGAGCTTCTGCTGCATGCCCAACACGAAATTGTCGGAGTACGGCGCCTTGATGTTCTGCGAAGCAACGGTCAGGTTGTTGCGCGGATAGCCGTACTGGTTGCAACACGACACACCGCCCGCTGGATTCTGCGGCAGCGGCTGGAATCCCGTCGGGGCGCCGGTGGCCGGGTCGATGCCGGTATAGGTGCCGTATTCCGTGACGTTGACGATGGGCGCGGTCACGGTCGTGCCGACGCCGACCGGCAGTGTCAGGTAATAGCGCCCCGCATTGCCGAACACCTTCATGGTGGAGTCGCCGTGCACGTCCCAACTGAACCCGATGCGCGGCGACCAGTTGGGGCTGGTCAACCGGATGTACGGATTGGAAGCCGCGTCGTAGTTGACGAACTGGTCGTTGCGCAAGCCCAGCGTCAGCAGGAAGTCCGGCGTGATTTGCCAGCGGTCCTGGATGTATTGCGCGCGCTCGACGACCCGCGTGGACGGGCTGTAGGACTGGATGAGTTTTTCCACGTAATAGCCGCCCGCACCCGCCGGGTTCGAATTCACCGGCGCCACGTACGGTATCGAGTTCGGATCGGCGCCGACCAGCGGCTTGCCGATATCATCCCCTTCGACGAGCCCGTACGACCATCCGTACCCCGGACCGGTACCTTCGACGCCGTCGTTGAGGTCCTTCGTGATGTCGTTGTCGATACCGACCTGGAAATCGTGGTTGCCCCATTTGTAATCGAGGTCGACGCGGTAATCGGTGAGGTCGACCCGATGGTTGTCCGGCGTAACCGTCAGGGCATTCTGCGAATTGTAGATCGGTCCGTTCGGCGTGAACGCGGGGTTTTCGTTGCTGGTGCCGCCAACGAACACCATGTTCGGATCGTACCCTGGGAAGCCCGGCTGGAAGCTCCCGTACTGTTCGTGCGATTTGCCATACATCGCATGCAGGGTCAGGTTGTCGGTGATGTAGGAGGTGTAGTTGAGTACGCCCATCCGGTAGACGTTCTTGCCCGTCTGGCCCTTGTAGAAGAAGCTCGTCGCGGTATGCGTGTCGTAGTCGTAGTGGTGGGTCCAGTCCCAGGACTTGTAGGAACTCTGCAGCGCGGTCAACGTCAGGAAATTGCTGTCGTTGATGTTCCAGTTGAGCTTCGCGTAGATCTTGGGCTTGTGGGTCTGGTCGAAGGATTCCGTGTTCAGGCAGTACTTGCAGTTGACGCTCGCGTACTTCGAGTCGTCCTGCTCGGCGCCGAGGAAGAAGAACAGCTTGTCCTTGATGATCGGGCCACTGACATACGCGTCATAGACCGTGTTCATGCCGTGGTTGCTCTGGTTGTAGGAGTACAACTCCCCGGCGTGGTGGCCGACCCGCGTGACCAGCGGATTGGCGTAGTAGGCGTTCTTTGGATCGCTGTGCCAGTTCGTTGGCTCCCACTGCGCGCGGACGCCGAAGTGCCATTCGTTGGAACCGGTCCTGCCGATCTGGTTGATCACGCCGCCGATGGAGCGGCCGTACTTGGCACCGTAGCCCGAGATGAAGGTCTGTTGCTGCTCGATCGAGTTGTACGGCAGCCCGATGCCACCCTGGTCGTCGAGGGCGGCGCTGGTGAGCATGCCGTCGATGTAATACGAGTTCTCCGCCGTCGACGCGCCGCCGAAGGTCACGGCACCGGTGCCGAGCGGACCGCCGACCAGTACCGCCGAACCCGGCTGCACGCCGGGCGCCAGCATCGCGATGTCTTCCGCCGCGTGCCCGAGGGGCAACTGCTGCAACTGCTTCTGCGTGATGGTGAGGACCTGGTTGGTGGTGGTCACGTCGATGGCGGGAATCGCGGTCGCCGAGACATTGACGGTGTCGAGAGTCTGTGCATTGGCGACAGTGGACGTGAAGTTGACCGTCACCGCCCCCGCGGCAGCCGGCGCCACGTCGCTCTGGCTCTGCACCACTTGTCCGTTCTGCAGCAACGATACGGTATAGGTGCCGACCGGCAGGGTGATCGAATACTCGCCGGACGGCCCGACCGTGATGGTACGGTTGTAGCCCGCGCCGCCGGTGATCTGGACCGCCTCGTTGGGAGCGACCGGCACCTTGCCCTGGATGGTGCCGTTTACGGCCTGCGCGAACGCGCCACCGCTGAAAGCGAGCGCGACGGAGCCGCCGATCGCAAGTGCCAGCGCATTGCGCTGGAAAATACGCGTGCAACGCGACGCGCGCAAAGACTTGCCCTTCATGGTAGGTACCTTCTCAGTGTGGAATTCGGGCGCAGGGAGCTTGACGAAGCCACGGCTTTGCTTCCCCCCGCCACACGCAACGAAGCGCCGATCCATCGACCGGCATCATCGAAGCGGACGTGACGGTTAAAGCCGCTGTCGGCCAACCGCTCGCAGTGCGCTCCCGAGCATACCCATTGGCCAACGAAAACCACCAATGAAAAGACGATCACCCGACATAGCCGAAGGTTATGGTTTCGTTACGCGAGGCAGCCTTCGGAATGTCCCTGAAGGCGGCTGTCCGCCATGTGTTTCCCGATGCACGCGGGCGGCCACGTGCATGCGCCCTGCGGCCCTCGACCGCCTCTACACACGCGCCGCTTGCATGTACGATGCCCGGCCATGACGACCACTTCGCCCTCCGCGCCACACCAGCTGCCGCGCAAGCTCGGCCTCGCGACCGGCGTGGCGGTGGTGGTCGGCGTGATCATCGGCAGCGGCATCTTCCGCGTCCCCTCCCCGATCGCCGCCGAAGCCGGCAATCTCACCGGCATCACGCTGGTGTGGGTCCTGGGCGGGATCATCGCGCTGTTCGGCGCGCTCTCCATCGCCGAACTCGCCGCGATGTACCCGGAGGCCGGCGGTCCCTACGTGTATCTGCGCGAAGCCTACGGTCGGCCGCTGGCGTTCCTGTTCGGCTGGATGTGGCTGCTGACCACGCCGATCTCCTGGGCCGCGCAAAGCCTGATGTTCGCCGAATACCTGGGTTTCTTCGTGCCGATCCCGGTACCGTTGCAGCACGGGATCGCGGCGGTGCTGATCCTCGTGGTCGCGGCCGCCAACGTGCGCTCGGTGAAGCTGGGCGCGGCGATCCAGAACCTCTCGACCGGTGCCAAGGTGCTCGCGATCGTCGGGCTTTCGGCCGCGATCTTCCTGCTGGCGCCGGGCGGTGCGGCCAATCCGCTCGCCGCCGAACCGATGGGAATGGCGAAGTGGTCGGGCATCGGCATCGGCCTGGTCGCGGCACTGTGGGCGTACGATGGCTGGCAGAACCTGACCACCCTTTCGGGCGAAGTGCGCAACCCGCAGCGCAACCTGCCGCTGGCACTGATCGGCGGCGTGCTGGTGGTGCTGGTCGTGTACCTGTTGATCAACGCCGCCTACCTGCGGGCGCTGTCGGTGCCGCAACTCGCCGCTTCGAAATCCGTGGCGACCGACGCCGCCACCGTGGTGCTGGGCCGCGCCGGTGCCTCCCTGATCGGCGCGCTGGTGATGCTGTCGGTGTTCGGCACGTTGAACGGCAGCATCCTCTCCAGCCCGCGGGTGTTCTACGCGATGGCCGAGGACGGCCTGTTCTTCCGCACCGTCGGCAAGGTCCACCCGAAATACGAGACGCCGTATGTCGCGATCGCCTTCATCGTGGTGATCGCGGTGATCTACGTGTTGCTGCGCGATTTCATGCAGCTGGCCGAGGGCTATGTGCTCGGCGTGTGGCCGTTCCTTGCGCTGTGCGCGATCGGCATCTTCATCCTGCGCGTGAAGCGCCCGGATTTCCCGCGCGCCTACCGGGCGCTCGGCTACCCGCTGATCCCGGCGCTGTTCGTGCTCGCGACCTTCGCGATCGTCATCAACTCCCTGTTCACGCAATTCTGGTCCACGATCGCGAGCATCCTCATCACCCTCGCCGGCGTGCCGCTCTACTTCCTGTGGATCTGGTGGCAGGGCCGCGCCGCGCGCCAAGCCAAGCGGCTCTCGCGGGAGACGCGGTGACGGCACCGGCGATGCCACGCTTGCGCGGCTTCGCGGAAGCATCGCCGCGGATCCCGGGTATGCGATCTGGCATATGGCCTGCCGTCTCCGCCGCGGCGTAGCATGACCCGCGCTTGAACTCCGGAGTGGACCATGAAACGACTGTCGGTGCTGCTGATCGCCCTCGCCTTCCTCGCGCCCGTGCCCGGCCTCGCGCAGACGCAGGCGAACGCAGCGGCCGGTACGGTCGATCTGACGGTCCGGCTGGCGCACCCCGAACAGAAGCTCCTGTACGTACACGAGGTGATGCCGGTCCAGCCGGGGCCATTGACGCTCTACTACCCGAAGTACATTCCGGGCGACCATTCCCCGGATGGGCCGATCGGCACCCTGATGGGTCTCGAAATCAGCGCCAATGGCAAACGCATCGCATGGCATCGCGACGAAGTGGACATGTTCACGTTCCACCTGACGGTGCCGCCCGCCACGCAACGGATCGACATCCGCTTCGAATTCCCGGCCGAGGATCGCGCCACGCGCAACCTGCTCGACCTCACCTGGGACCACGTCGCACTGTATCGCGCGGGATCACCGGCCCGGGACCAGCTCTACCGGCCCACCCTGGTGATCCCCGCCGGCTGGCGCCACGCGAGCGCGCTGACGACGGAGAGCGCGAGCGACGGGCGCATCACATTCGAGCCGGTGCCGTTCAACACGCTGGTCGATTCGCCGGTAATCGCCGGCAAGTACTTCCGCGAGATCGACCTCACCCCGGCCGGCTCGTCGGTGCGCCGCTATCTCGACATGGTGGGCGACGATGCCGCCGTGCTCCACATCTCCGATCGGCAGGTCGCCGGTTACCGCCGCCTGATCGAGCAGGCCCAGGCGCTGTTCCAGTCTCATCACTACAGGGACTACCACTTCCTGCTGGTATTGAGCGACTACACCTCGCGCGGCGGCCTCGAGCACCATCAGTCGAGCGACGACCGTTCCCACATCGGCGCCGGCATGTTCAGCGACGCCGATCACTTCATGCTGAGCGCCTCGTTCCTGCCGCACGAATACGTGCACTCGTGGAATGGCAAGTTCATGCGTCCGGCGAAGCTGTGGCAGCCCGATTTCGAGCGCCCCGAACATTCGCGGATGCTGTGGATGTACGAAAGCCTCACCGTGTACCTGGGTGACGTGCTGACGGTCCGCAGCGGGCTGTGGTCGCCCGAAACATGGCGGCAGGCGGTGGCCTATCGCGCGGCGGTCATGGCCCACCAGACCGGACGCGCCTGGCGGCCGCTGATCGACACCACCGTGGCCGCCCAGTTGCTGTACGGCTCGCCCAAGGCATGGGCGAACTGGCGGCGGCAGACCGACTTCTACCGCGAAGGCGAATTGCTGTGGCTCGCCGTCGACACGAAAATCCGCACGTTGAGCGGCGGCCGCCATTCGCTCGACGATTTCGCCAGACGTTTCTTCAGTGCCGACAACGGCAGTTTCGTCACGCGCACCTATTCCTTCGACGACGTCGTCGCGGCGCTGAATGCGGTCCAGCCGTACGACTGGCGCGGATTTCTTGACGGCTGGATCGAGGGCGTGGATGGCGAGGTGCCGCTACTCTCGGGCATCGAAGGCAGCGGCTGGCGCCTCGCTTACACCGACCAACCTTCGCGGTTCCAGAGCGCGCTCGAAAACGTCGGGCCGGGCGAACTCAGCCCGAGCGGCGTCAACGCGATGTTCTCGGTGGGGCTGTTCCTCGACCACAAGGGCACGATCGAGGACGTCCTGTGGAACGGTCCGGCTTTCAAGGCCGGCCTCGCCCCGCACATGCAGATCGTCGCGATCGACGGGCAGGCCTACAGCACGGCATTGCTGCGTGCGGACATTGCCCGCGCGGAGCACACCCGGCAGCCCTTGCAGGTCCGCGTCCGGGAGGACGGCGGCATCGAGACCCACGCGATCGATTACCACGGGGGGCCCCGATATCCGCAGCTCCTGCGGGTGGCGGGCAAGCCCGACTACCTGAAGCAGATCCTCGCCCCGCGGCGCACCAGCCGCGCGGCGCACTGACACACCCGATCCCGCGGCGCCCCGCTGTCGGCACGAAACGCCCGCGCCGCAACCCGGCGCGGGCGACGAGGAAAATAAATCCATGCGCATCCTGATTCCCGCAGCGCTCGCCCTGTTCCTGGCCGTGGGCTGGACTCCGCTCGCGGCGCGCGCGGCAAACCCGCTGCCTATGCCGGCACACGGCGTGATCGGCGTGGAAGCCCCGCAATTGACGCCGCAGTTCTGGCTGGACCGGCTCGCGCACCCGGACCAGGTGATCATGGACCGGCAGGCCATCGCCACCTACGACGCACGCGTCACCAAGCTCGATCCGGAGGTCTACGACCTGCACGACCTGCCGGCGAAGCTGGACGGCAAGACCTTGAAGTCGTGGATCGAACACCGCTCGCATTGGGCCCGGCATGCGTTCTACGACGTGCACGGCCAGGCGGTGCCCCGGGCGCGGCTGGATGGATTCGTCCACGACTTGGCGCTCGACCGGATCCCCGCCCAGGTGAACGTGCAGTACGGACTGGTGGCGCACCGCGCGGCGCTTCGCACCTTCCCGACCATGCTGCGCGTCTTCAGCGAGCCGGGCGAAACCGACATCGACCGGTTCCAGGAAACGGCGCTGGTGCCCGGCACGCCGGTGGCGGTGTTGCACGAGAGCCGCGACGGCGAATGGTATTTCGTCGAGTCTCCCCGCTACCGCGCGTGGGTCGAGAAGAAATATGTGGCGATCGGCGATGCCCGCGAAGTGTTCGGTTACACCGACAAGGCGCCGTACCGGGTGGTGACGGGCGCGTCGGTGCGTACCGTGTTCACACCCGAGCAGCCCGCGGTGTCGCAACTGCAGCTCGACATGGGCACGCGCGTGCCGTTCGACCCGGACTGGCCGGCCGACCAGCCGGTCAACGGCGAGGGGCCGGACGCTGCGTGGGTGCTCGAACTGCCGGTCCGCAACCCGGACGGCAGCCTGGGCTTCACGCATGCGTTGCTGCAACGGAACACCGACACCCAGGCGGGCTACCTGGACCTGACCCGCGCCAACATCATCCGCCAGGCTTTCAAGTTCCTCGGCGAACGCTACGGCTGGGGCGATGCCTACGACGGCCGCGACTGCTCCGGCTTCGTGTCGGACGTGTACCGCAGCATGGGCATCCTGATGCCGCGCAACACCAGCGCGCAGAGCGTCAGTCCCGCGGCCGACCGCACGGCGTTCGGGGCCTCGACGTCGCGCGCCGAACGCATGCGCGCCGTGCACTCGCTCGAGGTCGGCGACCTCGTCTACATCCCCGGGCACGTGATGATGGTGATCGGCCGGCTGCACGGACAGCCGTACGTGATCCACGACGTGCTCGGCGCGACGTTCTTCGGTGCCGACGGCAAGCTCGAGCACGTCAAGCTCAACGAAGTTTCGGTGACGCCGCTGCTGCCGATGCAGTTCAACCGCAAACAGACCTTCGTCGACCGCATGACGGCGATCGTGCGGGTCCGCCCACGCGGGGATTGACCCGCTGCCATCGCGCCGCGGCGGCTACTGGCCCTCGCCGCCCGGCTGCGCCGGCAGGATCCGCCAGTCGAAGTGGTAGCGCCACTGGTCGTAGTAGAGGTTGCCCCCGTCCCACTCGACCTCGCCGCGCTGGGAGTCGACGGTGTCGGATCGGAAATGCTGCTTCGGCGGCACGAAGCGCGTGGCGAAACCGTTGTTGAAGGCACTCCGGAAATTGTCGAGACCGCCGAAATAGAACCACCGCAACGACGGATCGCCTGAATCGAGTTGTCCGTAGGTGACGTCCAGCGGAACCCAGCCATAGGGCGCGAGGTACACCTCCGCCCAATCATGGATGTTGTCGTAGCCGCGGCGGGTGAAGATCCAGCCCGATTGCCAGCGCGCGGGAATCCCGTTCATGCGCAGCAGGGTGATCAGCAGCATGGTCTGCTCGCCGCAATCACCGTGGCCCGCCTGCAGCGTGTACGCGCTCAGGTCGGGAATGGTCGAGTACTCGCGGGCGCCGGCCCACGGGATTTCGTCGACCGCCGCGAACAGCTTGCGGGCGATCTGGTACGGATCGGTGGTGTCGCCGACCACCTGCCGCGAGAACACCCGCAGCGGCTCGGTGAACACGATGTGCGGTGCGCGTTCGGCGACGTACGGCGCCAGCGCAGGCGTGATCTTCGGCGGCACGACCTTGTCCGGGTCGATCGGGTGGTACTGCGCGTAGAGGGTGACCCGGTAGGTGACCGAAAACCTCGTCGGCTTGCCGGCCTGGGCGACCTGCTCGAGGTGGACGGTGCGCTGCAGCGCCGATTTCGGCGCAATCGTGTGGCGCGCGGGGACGCTGCGGACAAATTCGATGGCCTCCTGCTGCCCGGGGATCGCCTGCGGGTACGGAATCCACGCGCGCACCACCTTGCCGGCCGGAACCGCGCCGGCATCGACGACCAGCGACTGCGTCACCTCGACGCGCTGCGGCAGCACGCTGGTATTGCCACTGGAGCGTGCCGCGTCGATGACCTTCCGGTCGTACCGCGTCGTCGCCTTGCTCATCGCAGGCGGCAACCCGCTCGGAAGCAGCGGCGTCTGCACCTTGCGCAGCGCACTCGCCTCCGCGCTGAGACGGAACAGGTTCGAAGGCGAGCGGTTGAAGTAGCGAACCTGGCCGTCGATCACCATATGCTCGAGGAGGCCCATGGCGTCCCAGCGCGCGAACTCGGCATCGGTGAGCCCGGGAATTTCTTCGCGGACCTTCGCCTTGGCTTGGCCGGCATCGAGGTCGAAATCCTTGGCGATGCGCTGCATGCGCACGCGCTGGAAGCGCAAGGCCCTGCGCGTTGCCTCCGGGGTCGCCGCATCCTGCAGCGCGGCCTGGATCCGCGCGTCGGCCGCGTGGAACTGGCCGGCGTCCACCATCCGCTCGACCGCCATGGACGTCGGGTCCGGGACGGTCATATTGGCCTCACCGGCGACGGCAGCGCTTGCCGGCAGCATGAGCAGGCACGCCAGCAAGGCACGCCAGCGCCGGACATGGCGCGGCATCGCTTCGGTTCGCATCCTCTTCGGATCACGCATCGGGTCCTCCCTCCGCCGTTCCCCACGTTGCTGCCAAACCCCGCACAAGCTGCCGGCCGCACCGGCCAAGGATAGATCGGCGGACGCGCACCACCAATGAAAAGCGCAGCACCCGGCATAACCCGCGGTTGTGGCAGCGCGCAGCGCAAACGAAAGGGCCGCCGCTTCAGTTGTCGGCGAGGATGCCCTGGGCGAGTTGGCGCACCAGGGCGAGGAAACGCTTCTGCACGGGGTTCAACGGGCTGTCCGGCCGGTACAACGCGTACAGGACCACGTCGAGATGCAGCTTCAGCGGCCGCCGCTGTATGTTCTGGCCGTTGCCGCAGCGCGCCGTGAACGGATCCACCAGCGCGAGCCCTTCACCCCGCGCGACCAGTGAATACGCCAACTGGTAGGTCTGCACCCAGACCGATGTCCGCGGCGGAGGATCCACCTGCGCGAGATGGCTCTGCAGCATGTTGCCCAGTGCATCGCGCACCGTGATCCCGATCAGCGGCTGTCCCGCAAGCGCGCTGACCGGCAGCGGTTGCGTGAGCTCCTCGTCCGGCCACCAGCCCGGTGGAGCGATCACCATCACCTGGCCGCGGCACAACGCCTGCTGGCGGAGGTTTTGGTGACCGGGATCCTGCAGGGTCAGGCCGATGTCGGTGTCACGCAGTGCCAGCGATTCGCACATCACCAGCGAGTGCTGGGTGAAGAGTTCGGCGGCCGTGCCCGGGAAAGCCTTGCGCAACGATGCCATCGCATCGGGCACCAGCGTCTGGGCCAGCGTCGGCGTGCAGGTCACCCGCAGCGGGCAACTTTCCGGCTGGCTTATATTGGTAGTCAACCGCTTCAGCTCATGCAGCTCCTGGATGATCCTTTCGACGCGGTCGCGCAGCAGCAGTGCCTGCTGGGTCGGTTGCAGCCGCCCGTGCACCCGGCTGAACAATTCGAAGCCGAGCTGGTCCTCCGCATGCTGCAACGCCTTGCTGGCCGCCGGCTGCGAAATGTTCAACAGCTTCGCCGCGCCCGTCAGGCTGCCGGTGGTCAGGACGGCATGGAACAGTTCGATGTATCGCAGACGCATGGTCGACTGTTGCCCTCGTGGAATTGCCGATCGCCAAGTGCAGCACAGGTCATGCCCGCCGGCAACTGCCGAAGCGGGGGTGCACACACCCGACGCCGGGCGAAGCAGCCTAGAACCCCGGGTTATGCAGGGTGCTGCGCTTTTCATTGGTGGCCCGCCCCCGGCCTTGATTATGCTCGGGTGCGCGTTTTGGGGATGAACGACGGTCCGGTGGAGAAAGCAGTTCATGTCGAACCGTGGCGACGGCGCCTTGGCTGCCGGCTGGGGGCCGCCTTATCTTTTGTACCTGGGCGATGCCGATGACGACCTGGCCATCAAGACCGCGCGTGGTCTCGCCTATTGGCGGCCGCAGTGGTGCGTCGGCCAGTACCGGCGCTCCCAAGGCACGCCGAGCCTCGGCCTGACCGACATGGACATGGCGCGCGCCAAGCGCGAAGGCGCCGACACCATGGTGATCGGAACCGCCAATGCGGGCGGCGTCATGACGCCGGATCTCGTCGCCGACGCCGTGACGGCGCTCGATGCGGGCCTCAACGTCGTCTCGGGGCTGCACCAGAAACTCCGCGAGGACCCACAGATCGTCGCCGCCGCCGTCCGCAATCACCGGGTGCTGTTCGATGCCCGCGATCCGGCGGGGGGGATTCCCGTCGGCAACGGACGCCCACGCGCCGGTCGCCGCCTGCTGACCGTGGGCACCGATTGTTCCGTCGGCAAGATGTACACGACGCTCGCGATCGAACGCACCATGCGCGCGCGCGGGTTGACGGCCGATTTCCGCGCCACCGGCCAGACCGGCATCTTCATCGCCGGCAGCGGGATCGCGGTCGACTCGGTGATCGCCGATTTCATCTCCGGCGCGGTCGAGTGGCTTTCGCCCGCCCGCAGCGATGGCGGCTGGGACCTGATCGAAGGCCAGGGCTCGCTGTTCCATCCTTCCTACGCCGGTGTGTCGCTGGGCCTCCTGCACGGCGCCCAGCCGGATGCACTGGTCCTGTGCCACGAGCCGACCCGCCGGCACATGCGCGGGCTCCCGGACGCCCCGGTACCCGACCTGGAGCGCTGTCTCGAGGCCAATCTCGCGGCCGCCCGCCTCACCAACCCGGGCGTCAAGGCCGTCGGCGTCGCCCTCAACACCGCCGGCATGCCGCAGGCACAAGCCTCGACCGCCTGCCGGGAGATCAGCGAGCGGCTCGGAGTGCCCTGCGAAGATCCGGTCTCGATGGGGGTCGATGCGATCGTGGACAACCTGCTCGCATGCTGCGCGAACTGACCGTCCAGTCCCGCAGCTTTCCGCTGCGCGCACCCTTTCGCATCGCGCGCGGGGTGAAGGAAGCCGCCGAGGTGGTGACCGTCGAACTTCGCCAGGACGGGACGACCGGCCGTGGCGAATGCGTTCCTTATGCGCGCTACCGCGAATCCGTGGCGTCCGTGATGGAGACGATCGAGCGCGCGCGCGGCGAACTCAGCGCCGGGATGGGCCGCGACGAGCTGCAGATGCGCTTGCCAGCCGGCGCCGCCCGCAATGCGCTGGATGCGGCGTTGTGGGACCTGGAATCGCGCCTGTGCGGGGTACCCGTGCGGCGCCAACTGGCGCACCCTGCGCCGGCCCCGCTGGTGACGGCCATCACCGTCAGCATCGATACGCCCGAACGGATGGAGCGCGCCGCATCCGCGATCGCCGACGCGCCGCTGATCAAGATCAAGGTGGACGGCAATGGCCCGGCCGCACGGATCGAGGCGGTCCGCTCGGCCGCACCGCATGCCCGGCTCATCGTCGACCCGAACGAAAGCTGGGACATCGAAATCCTGCGCGCGCTGCAACCCGCGCTGGAGCGTGCACGGGTGGACCTGCTGGAACAGCCGCTGCCGGCCGCCGCGGATGATGCGCTGCTCGGATTTCCCAGCCGCATCCCGATCTGCGCCGACGAAGCCTGCCACACGACCGCGGACCTGCCGCGGCTGCGCGGACGCTACCAGGCCATCAACATCAAGCTGGACAAGACCGGGGGCTTGACCGAAGCCTGGCGGCTGCTGCACGCCGCCCGCACCGAAGGATTCCGGATCATGGTCGGCTGCATGATCTGCTCTTCGCTCGGGATCGCTCCGGCACTGGAGGTCGCGCGCGAAGCGGAATTCGTCGACCTCGATCCGCCCTTCTGGCTGCGCGAAGACTACCCGGATGGGGTGACCTTGCAGGGAGGCTGGCTGCAGCCACCCGCGCCCGGGTTCTGGGGCGGCTGAACGCGCGGGCACCTGGCGGCCACGCCATCCAGGCCTCGGCGATGCCCCGGACCTCGGCGCGGCTCGCGGCGCCCGAACCCTGGGTTATGCCATCGCATGGTTTTTTCATTGGCGAGCCTTCACCGCCCGCGACTATGCTGGACGGTATTTGGGAGGGGCGTCGATGCTCCAGCGAGCCGCGTTGCGCGTCCGCAGCAAGCCAGCTTCGCCGCCAACGGCGCGCATCAGGCGCGGGCATCGATGCGAGTTCGCGATCGTGGTGGCCACCGCCGGCCTGTGGGTCGCGGCGGCTGCCTGCGGATCACCGGCGCCCGCCCGCCCTCCCGCCCCAAGCGGCGCATCCCGATTCGCCCACGTTCCCGCCGCGACCCGCGCGGCACTGGAGAAGGCCAGTCCGGTGGGCGCCGGGCACGCAATGGTCGTCACGGACCAGCACCTCGCAACGCTGGCCGGGGTGGACATCCTGAAGCAGGGCGGTAACGCCATCGATGCCGCCGTCGCCGTGGGTTATGCGCTGGCGGTGACGCAACCCTGTTGCGGCAACATCGGCGGCGGCGGTTTCATGACCATCCATCTCGCCGACGGGCGGAACCTGTTCCTCAACTTCCGCGAGAAGGCGCCGCTGAAAGCCACGCCGGGCATGTTCCTGGACGCCAAGGGTGACGTGGTCACCGGCCGCAGCACCGACACCTATCTCGGCGTCGGCGTACCCGGGACAGTGATGGGTCTCGATACCGCACTCAAAAAGTACGGCACGATGAGCCTGCGCCGGGTCATGAAGCCCGCGATCGAACTCGCCCGCGACGGCTTCGTACTCGCTGAAGGCGATGCCGAGATTCTGAACGGGCGCCTGAGAGAGCTCAACCAGTATCCGGAATCCGCCCGGATCTTCGGCCATGGCGGCAAGCCGTGGAAGGCCGGCGACCGGCTGGTGCAGGCGCATCTCGCCGAAACGCTCGAGAAGGTCGCCAGGGGCGGGACCGATGCGTTCTACAAGGGCTCCATTGCCAAAGCCATCGTCAAGGCGAGCGACGCCCACGGCGGCATCTTGAGCAGGAAGGATTTCGCCAGCTACAACGTCGAATGGAAAAGACCCGTCCGGTGCGAGTACCGCGGCTACACGATCCTCTCGGCGCCACCACCGAGTTCCGGCGGCACCACCATGTGCCTGGCGCTGAACATCCTGGAACCCTATCCGCTCGGCGACTGGGGTTACGGCTCGGTCAAGTTCGTGCACTACTTTGCCGAAGCCGAGCGCCGCGCCTTCGCGACCCGCAACACCTACCTCGGTGATCCGGACTTCGTGCACATTCCGATGCGGAGACTGTTGTCGGCGTCCTACGCGGCCGAGCTGCGTTCCACCATTCAGCCGGACAAGGCGACGCCCTCGTCCGAGATCAAGAGCTTCCTGCCGGCAACTGAAGGCAACAACACCACGCACTATTCGGTGATCGACCGGCACGGCAATGCCGTCGCCGTCACCTACACCATCAACTTCCTGTTCGGCATCAAGCAGATCGCCGGCGACACCGGCTTCTTCCTCAACGACGAGATGGACGACTTCACCGCCAAGCCGGGCGCGTCCAACGGCGCGGGACTCGTGCAGGGCAAGGCCGATGAAGTCCAGCCGGGCAAGCGCCCGCTGAGTTCGATGACGCCGACCGTGGTCCTGAAGGACGGCAAGCCGTTCCTGGTGAGCGGCAGCCCCGGCAGCGCCACCATCATCTCGACCACCATGCAAAGCATCCTCAACGTGGTCGATTTCGGCATGAACATGCAGCAGGCCGTCGACGCACCGCATGTCCACATGCAGTGGTACCCCGACGTCCTTTATGTGGGACCGGGCCTGCTGACGCCGCGGTCGAAACGCCAATTGCAGGCGATGGGCTACACGCTCGAGGAGCGCTCCCTCGGCGTCCTGGAGTCCATCCTGGTCGACCCGAAGTCCGGCATGCTGGAAGGCGCGAGCGACCCCCACCGGTCCGCGGGCCTCGCTGCGGGCTATTGATCTTCCATCGCGATGGAGCGCGTGCAACCGGAATCCCTTCCAGGCATGACTCCCACGAACACGAAAACCGCGTGCGCCGACGCGGGCGGTCTGGACGGCGTCGACCTGCCGGCACTGGCGAACCGCGTCGGCACGCCTTGCTACGCCTATTCGGCCGGCACGATCCGCCAGCGCGCAGGCGACCTGCAGGCGGCCCTGCGGGGTCTCGATGCGGGCGTGTGCTACGCCGTCAAGGCCAACAGCAATCTCGCGATCCTGCAACTGATGGCCGAGGCCGGGTTCGGCGCGGACATCGTTTCCGGAGGCGAACTCTGGCGGAGCCTGCGCGCCGGCATTCCGCCGGAACGGATCGTGTTCTCCGGCGTCGGCAAGACCGCCGGCGAAATCGCAGAGGCGCTGGAAGCCGGCATCGCGCGCTTCAACGTGGAATCGGAAGACGAACTGCACCTGCTGGAGCGGCTCGCTGCGGAGCGCGGCACAGTTGTGCGTGCCTCGGTACGCGTCAATCCCGACGTGGACGCCAACACGCACGCGAAGATCTCGACCGGCAAGTCGGCGAACAAGTTCGGCGTCGGCATCGACGAGGCCCGCAACTGGTTTGCCGCCAGCGCTGCGCTGATGCATGTGCGGCTGGACGGACTGCACGTGCACATCGGCTCGCAGATGCTGAGCCTCGATCCGATCCGCGAAGCACTGCAGCGGGTGGCGGCGTTCCGGCGTGAACTGGTCGCGGCCGGGCACCCGATCGATTGCATCGACGTCGGCGGTGGCCTCGGCGTGTGCTACCGCGAAGGCCGGGACCGGCCGGTCGCGATCGAGGACTACGGGGATGTCATCCGCGACACCCTGGCGGATTTTTCTGGCCGCATCCTGCTTGAGCCCGGCCGTTGGCTGGTGGCCGGGGCCGGCGTGCTGCTGACGAAGGTGATCCGGGTAAAGCGGGGCCGCGAGCGGCAATTCCTCGTGGTGGATGCGGCGATGACGGACCTGCTGCGGCCCAGCCTGTACGACGCCTGGCACGACATCGTGCCGGTGACCCGCGAACCGCGGCCGCTGCAGCGCTACGATGTCGTCGGCCCGGTCTGCGAAACCAGCGATACCTTTGCCCGCGACCGCGAACTGCCGCGCTGCGAGCCCGGCGAACTGCTGCTGATCAGGACCACCGGCGCCTACGGCAGCTCCATGGGATCGACCTTCAATTCCCGGCCGCTCGCGCCCGAAGTGCTGCTCGACCGCGGCCGTTACGCAGTGGTGCGGCGGCGCCAGACCCTCGAGGAAATGATCGCCGGCGAACGACCGGCGCAGCAGTGGGAGAGCGCATGAACGGTTTTGCCCGATGCGTGCTGGTCGCGGCGGCATGGTCGCTGTCCGGGATGGCCGCCGCAACCGCCACGCCAACGACGCAACGGAACGCCGATCTCGACCGACGGGTCGATGCGGTGGTTGCCCGCTACCACCTGCCGGGCATCGCCGTCGGCGTGATCGATGACGGCAACGTGGTGTATATGCGCACCGAGGGCAAGCTCGCATCCGGCAGGCCCATCGACGGCGACACGCTGTTCAAGATCGCCTCCAACACCAAGGCCATGACCGCAACCCTGCTGGCGCGCCTGGTGCAGCAAGGCAAGCTGCGCTGGGACGATCCGGTCACGAAATATCTGCCGTCGTTCCGGATGTACGATCCGTGGGTCACGAAGAACATGCAGGTCGGCGATCTGCTGGTGCATCACAGCGGCCTGCCCGAAGGCGCGGGCGACCTGATGCTGTGGCCGGGACCCAACCACTTCACGTCCAGGGACGTCGTCGCCGGGCTGCGCTATTTGAAACCGGCGTACAGTTTTCGGGCGGGCTACGCCTACGACAACACGCTGTACATCGTGGCCGGCCAGGTCGCGGCCGCCGCCGGTGGTGCGCCCTATCCGCAATTGCTCCGGCGCGAAGTCTTCGACCCTCTCGGCATGACGCGCTGCCAGATCGGCACATGGAACCGCGACCAAGTCGGCAACGTCGCCCAGCCGCATGCGCGGCGCCAGGGGCAAACCGTCATCGTCGACGCCGACGGACCGATCATCCATCCGTCCACCATGGATGCGGCCGGTGGGGTGCGCTGCAGCCTGCACGACATGCTGATCTGGGCCAGGAACTGGTTGGCACCCACGCCGCAACAGTTGAAGTGGCTGTCCCCGGAACAACGGCGCGGCGAATGGGCGACCTACACGCCGCTGCCGATCCCGAAGCGGTTGCATGCCTGGAACGGCACGCGGTTCCGCGGCAACGGCCGTGGCTGGCGCACTTCCGACGTCGATGGCGAAATGACCGTGTGGCACACCGGCGTGCTCGAAGGCATGCATTCGGGGGTGACGCTGTTGCCGTTCCGCAAGAGCGGCTTCGTCATCCTCATCAACGACGAAGCCGAAAACGCGCGCACCGTGCTGAACGAAGTGCTGCTGAAGCACTTCACGGATCCGGGCAACAGCCGTTCGGTGGCGAGCTACGCCGACGAACTCGCGCGCGACGACCAGGCGCAGCGCATCTCGCACGTGCCCGACACCTCGTCGCGCCAGCCGGCGACACCGGCCCAGCTCGAGCAGCAACTCGGGGTGTGGCAGGACCCGTGGTTCGGCCAGGTGCGCATCTGTGCAAAGGGCAACACGGTGCGCCTCGCATCGCGGATGTCGCCCACGATGACCGGGCAGGTCATGCGCGTCGGCAAGCGCTATCTGGTGCAGTGGGACCATGATTACGCGGAGGCGTGGCTGCACTTTCCCGAAAAGGCCGGCGGCAAACTGAAGATGGCGAAAGTGGATCCGGACGCCGACTTCAGTTGGGACTTCGAGGACCTGGCATTCACGCGGGAGCACGCTTGTGAATAGAAGCGCCGTGTTGCCGCTGTTCGTTGCGGCGGCGCTGGTCGCCATTCCTGCCATTGCCGACACGCCGCCCGTGGTATCGCCCGCGAAGACCATGGCGGCAGCGGGGATGGTCGATATCCGGTCGCTGGTGCCCGACATCGCCGAGGACATCCATTACGCCGGCAGCGACAACTTCACCGGCGCACCGGTGCCCGGCTACCGCGCACCCAAGTGCTTCCTGCTGAAGCCGGCTGCCGAGGCGCTGGCGCGGGTCGAACACGCGCTGCGCGAACAACGCATGCGCCTGAAAATCTGGGACTGCTATCGCCCCGCGCGCGCGGTGGCCGCGTTCGTGCGCTGGGCGCATGATCTTTCCGACCAAAGCACCAGGGCCGCGCATTACCCGAATGTCGACAAGACCCAATTGCTGGGCGAATACATCGCGCCGGTGTCGGGCCACAGCCGCGGCGCCACCGTCGATCTCACGCTGATGCAATGCGACGCCCGCGAGCGCCATTGCACGCCGCTCGACATGGGCACCCCTTTCGACCTGTTCGATCCGCGCGCGCATACGGATTCGCCGCAGGTGACGGCGGCCGAGCGCAGCGACCGCCGACGGCTGCTGCAGGCGATGGCTGCGCAGGGTTTCGAAAACTATCCGGCGGAATGGTGGCACTACACGTTCACCATGCACCCGCAGCCGGCCACGCTCTACGACGTTCCCGTGCAATGAGCCGACGCGGAGGATCGATGATGGCGCGCAAATTCCTTGTTCCGTTCGCCCTCGCATGGCTGGCGACGACGGCCGCCGCACACGCGCCGGCCGCAGCCACGCCCCACGCCGAAATCGATGCGCTGATGAGCCGCTACGCGGGCGACGTCCCGGGTGCCTCGCTGCTGGTCGTCAAGGATGGCAAGCCCATCGTCGAACGCGGCTACGGCTATGCCAATCTCGAGGAGCACACCAAGGCCGGGCCCGACACCGACTACCGACTGGCTTCGGTCACCAAGCAGTTCACGGCTGCCAGCATCCTGTTGCTGAAGCAGGACGGCAGGCTGAAGCTCACCGACCCGATCCGCAAATGGCTGCCCGAGCTTCCCGCCAGCGACGGCAAGATCACCGTCTGGAACCTCTTGACCCACACCAGCGGGCTCATCGATTACGAGGACCTGATTCCGCCGGCCCAGACCGCCCAGATCGACGACAACGACGTGCTGCGCATGATCGCGTCCCAGGACCACCTGTACTTCCAGCCCGGCAGCGCACACCGCTACAGCAACGGCGGCTACGTGCTGCTGGGCCTGATCGTCCAGCGCGCATCCGGCATGGATCTCGCCGACTTCATGAAGCAGCGCATCTTCGAGCCGCTCGGGATGGACCACACCCTGATGTACGAACACCACCGCGGACCGCAGCCGTCGAACCGCGCCTACGGCTACAGCCTCATCGACGGCAAGTGGACGCGCACCGACCAGAGCGTCACCAGCGCCACACGCGGCGACGGCGGCATCTACTCGAGCATCGCCGACATCGCGAAATGGGATGCGGCACTCTACACCGACAAGCTGCTCGATGCCGACTCGCGCAAACTCGCGTTCACGCCGAAGGACCCGATCGCCGATCCCGACACCGATTACGGCTTCGGCTGGCGCCTCAGCGGCGATACGGTCTGGCACTCGGGCGAAAGCCAGGGTTTCCGCAACGTGATCATCCGCTGGCCTAAACAGCACGTCACCGTGGTGATCCTCAGCAACCGCAATCACTTCAAGCCGTATCCGCTTGCCCTGACGATCGGCGAGTGGTTCCTGGCGCACTGAACATCGTCACCGTCCGCGCAACCCCGGGCACGGCGCAGTCTGGCCACCATTCTCGCCAAACGGGCCGCGGGTGTCGCCCGCTTGTCGCAGACATCGTCCCCGGGCGCGCCGAACGGCCAGCCGGTGTTCGTAATACGGGCGCTCGGGGTCGTCCAGGATCGCTTGCTGCGCCGGCAGCTTCGCGGGGCCGGGTTGCAGCCCGGCATCGAGGTGTTCGCGCCTGAGCGATGCGCCTGTCGTTCGCGGCTTTCCTGGTCGGCTTCGACCGCAGCGCGCGTTCGGCATTCGTCAGCCGGGTCTTTTGCTGGAACAGCTCGGCTTCGAGCGCCTGCGCCTCGGCCGCATCAGCTTCCGCGATGATCGACGCGATTTCCCGCTCGGCGTCATTGCGCGGCTCGACGAACGTATCCTTCATTCGCTTCGGCAGCTTCCGCCGGCTACCGTCCCTGCGGCGCTCCCGGAAGAAACGCACGTATGGCCGGACATCCATGACCGCGTCGAACGCCCGCTCGAACTTGCGAAACTCGGCCCAGACCTGGGCGGAATAGCGCATCGCGAGCGGTGGCGGCAGTGTCTTCGGGGGCCGGAAATGGTGGCCAGGGGCGGAATCGAACCACCGACACGGGGATTTTCAGTCCCCTGCTCTACCAACTGAGCTACCTGGCCGTACCGGCGCGATCGGCAGGATTCCGCGTTGCGCGGATGACGATCACGAACCGCGTATTAGACCGGCGCGCGCGAAAAGGGTCAAGCAGCCCGGCTCAGTCGAGGCTCCACAAGGCCCGGTCCAGATCATGGTCGAGGCCGAACGCCTGCATCGGCACGCGGCCCTCGCGGACGTCCACGCCCTCGGCGCGCAATCGCTGCGTCTGCTCGCGGAAGCCGTGGCTGCCGCGCGGCAACGCGATCGTGCCATCGGCGTGCAGCACCCGGTGCCACGGCAACCGCTCCCCATCGGGCGTGTCGCGCAGGGCGGTTCCGACCAGCCGCGCGCGCCCCGGCAATCCGGCACGTGCGGCGATCTGGCCGTAGCTCGCCACCCGCCCCCGGGGGATCGCCGCGATCGCGGCATAGATCCGTCGGTAGCGCTCGTCCATCGCATTCACTCGCCGCGGGAGTCGGGGACAGCATTGCCGGCGATTGCAACCGCCGCCGCCCACGTGCGCGCCACGGAGTCCGAAGCAAAGCACGCCGTGGACTCGCCGGCTACTGCACGCGCACCCGCCGCGCCACCACGATCCCGTAGATGCTGATCACGAACCACGCGGCTTCCAGCAGAAAGGCGGACAGGTTGAACCTGCCGAACAGCAGCGACAGGGCGACGCCGAGCGCCCCCGCCGCATTCATCAATTGGTAGACCAGGCCATTGCCGTGCAGCTTCTGCGCCTGCAACAGGAAATAGGCGAGCAGCGTCACGACCATGCCGACGAGCCCGATGATGACCGTCCAGTCGATAGTGATGTTCACGTTCACGATTTGCCTCCACGTTGCCTGACCACCTCGAACAGCGCGATGCCGGTCGCCACCGAAACGTTGAGGCTCTCGGTCGCGCCCGGCATCGGGATGCGCGCCAGATGGTCGCAGGCTTCGCGGGTGAGGCGCCGCATCCCTTCGCCCTCGCCACCCATCACCAGCGCGACCTTGCCCTTCACGTCGACATCGTAGAGCGAAGCCTCCGCCTCACCAGCCAGTCCCGTCAGCCACACGCCGGCCTGCTTCAGTTCGCGCAGGGTGCGCGCCAGGTTGGTGACCTCGACCAGCGGCACGCGGTCCACCGCGCCCGCCGACGCGCGCCGCACCACCGGCGTGATGCCTACCGCGCGATCCTTCGGGATGATCACCGCCGTGGCACCGGCTGCCGCCGCGCTGCGCAGGCAGGCGCCGAGGTTGTGCGGGTCGGTGACGCCATCCAGCACCAGAAACAACGCCGCGTCGCCGGAAGCCTCCAGCAGCGCCGCGAGATCGTATTCGGATTTCGCCGCAGGCACCTCGTAGTTCGCGACGATGCCCTGGTGGCGGGCATGGGCAGACAACTTGTCGAGCATCGCCCGCGGACGCGCGTGAACGCGCACGCCCAGGCGCCTGGCTTCCTCCAGCAGTTCCGCGGTGCGCGGATTGTGGCTGCCCTGCTCCACCAGGATCTCGCGCACCCGCGCCGGATCATTGGCGAGCGCGCCGGCAACCGGATTGATGCCCACGATCCAGTGTTCGCGCATGTGCGGCTATCCCGAAACCCGTGTCCCCACCACGGCCGCCCCCACCGATCCCGCGGGGTGCCCGTGGCGAACGGGCGGTGCCCCGATGGCGCCGTTCATCGCCGCCGCCGTGACCGCGACGCAGGACGGTGGTCGTCGCCCACCAGGCGGAAATCGATCCGGCGATCCTCCATGCTGGCGCGCAGCACCTGCACCCGGACCGCATCGCCGAGCCGGAAGATCGCGCCGGTGTTTTCGCCCCGCAGCTCGTGGCGGCGCGCGTCGAACTGATAGTAGTCGTTGCGCAACTGGGTGATGTGCACGAGGCCCGACACCTTCGATTCCGTCAACTCCACGAACAATCCGAACGAGGTGACGCCGGTGACGATGCCGTCGAACTCCGAACCGACGTGCTGCTCCATCCACGCGCACTTGTAGCGGTCGTCGACGTCGCGCTCGGCCTCCTCCGCACGCCGCTCGGTACGCGAGCAGTGCGCCGCCATCGTCGCCATCTTGCTCTCGGTGTAGAGGTACGCCGCCGGCTTGCCGCCGGCCAGCGCGTAGCGGATCGCGCGGTGCACCAGCAGGTCGGGATAGCGCCGGATCGGCGAGGTGAAATGCGCGTAGGCGGAAAGCGCCAGTCCGAAGTGGCCGTGGTTGGCAACCTGGTAGCTGGCGAGGCTCTGCGAGCGCAGCAGCACGTTGCGGAACAGTTCGGCATCCGAGCGATCGGCGACGCGCTTCAGCAGCGCCGAAAAGTCGCGCGGTTCCACGTCTTCCAGCGGTGGCAGCTTCAACTTGTATTCGCGCAGGAACTGCAGGAGATCCTCGTACTTGTCCGCGGGCGGTGACGCGTGGACCCGGAACGGCGCCGGGATCTTCTTTCCCGCCAGGAACTTGGCCGCCTGCACGTTGGCGGCGATCATGCACTCCTCGATCAGCTTGTGTGCATCATTGCGCTCGCGCAGGCCGAGCGAAACGACCTCGCCTTCCGCGTCCAGCCGGTAGGCCACCTCGCCGCTCTCGAATTCGATGGTCCCGCGCCCCGCGCGCGCCGCGGCGAACGCCTGGTACAGCGCGTGCAGGTTGTCGATGTGCGGCAGCAGCTCGCCAAGGCTGCGCCGCGCCCCCGGCGCACGTTCGCCGATCGCCTTCCAGACCTCCTCGTAGGTCAGCCGGGCGTGCGAGCGCATCAGGCCCGGATAGAACTTCGCGCGGGTCACCTCGCCCGCCGCGCTGACCCGCATCTCGCACGCCATGCACAGGCGCTCGACCTCCGGGTTCAGCGAGCAGATCCCGTTGGACAGCGTTTCCGGCAGCATCGGCACCACGAAGCCGGGGAAATAGGCCGAGGTGCCGCGGCGATACGCTTCCTCGTCCAGCGCGGTTTCCGGCTGCACGTAATGCGACACGTCGGCGATTGCGACGATTACCCTGAAGCCGCCGCCGCGCACGGGTTCCGCGTACACCGCGTCATCGAAGTCACGTGCGTCGGCGCCGTCGATCGTGACCAGCGGCAGCGTGCGCAGGTCGATTCGCCCGGCGTGCTCGGCCCTCGCGACCCGCGGTTCGACCGCTTCGGCCGCGCGCATCACTTCGCTCGGCCATTCGTGCGGCAAGCCATGGCTTTCGACCGCCATTTCGACGATCAGCGAGGGCTCCAGCCGCTCGCCGAGGGTCGCCAGGATGCGCCCGATCGGCCCGCGCTGCGCCGTCGGCTGCTCGGTGATCTCGGCGATCACGATCTGCCCCGCGTGCGCGCCGCTGCGCGCGTCCGGCGGGATCAGCACGTCCTGGTGCAGGCGCCGGTCGTCGGGATCGACGACCATGACGCCGTGCGCTTCCACCACCCGGCCCACCAATCGCGCGGAGCGGCGCTCCAGCACCTCGCGGATCGCGCCCTGGCGCCGGCCGCGCCGGTCGATTCCCACCACCGAGGCGAGCACCCGGTCGCCGTGCAGAACCTGGCGCATCTGGGCCGGCGACAGATAAAGGTCGTCGCCGCCCTCGTCCGGCCGCAGGAAACCGTAGCCTTCGGCATTGGCGAGCACGGTGCCGGCGATCAGGCCGATCTTTTCCGCGGGCGCGACGCCGCCGCGGCGGCTTTGCAGCAACTGCCCGTCGCGCAGCATCGCGCGCAAGCGCTTGTCGAGGGCTTCGCGGCGCTGCGCATCCTCGATGCCGAGCGCCTCGGCAATCGCCTCCGGACGCAGCAGGCTGCCACGCTCGCCCAGCAACGCGAGGATCGCCTCGCGGCTCGGGATCGGATGCTCGTAGCGGCGGGCTTCGCGCTCGGCGTGAGGGTCGACGATGCGGTTGCGCCGATCGTCGGGTCGCGCAGCAGAGATTTTTCCGGTCGCGGACTCGCGCGGCTTGGCCGCCGCGTCGCCGCGACCGCGGGTCTGCCTGGGCGAGCTGCGCTTGCGCGCCGGGGCCGATGATGGACGTTTGTTTCGTGGCATGCCGCCAGCGTCGCGGAGTGGCGGCGCGAAAGCAAGCCCGCCGCGGCCACCGGTGGCCGGCGCAAGTTCCGCGCCCGGACCCGGCGCACGCGGGCGGGCGGGCGATGCACGCCCCCTCACAAGGCCGAGAGAAACGCCACCAGATCGCTCTTCTGCTGCTCGGTCATGCCGATGTGGAAGCGCGTGTCGTAGAAGTCGACGACGTCGCGAAGGGTCGCGGCCGAGCCGTTGTGGAAGTATGGCGCGCGTGCCGCGAGGCCGCGCAGGTTCGGGCCCTTGAACTTGCCGATGTCCGCCCACTTGCCGGTCAGCATCGCCAGGCCCGGATCGGTGGTGCGGATGACCTGCCCGGTCTTGATGTTGGTCAGGGTGTACAGCGGCATGTCGGGGGTGCGCCGGCTGGCATCGGCGATGCCGATGTCGAGTGGCGCGGCCACCGAATGGTTGCCGATGTTGGGCGAGTCGTGGCAGGTTCCGCAGGTGCCGCGGATCACCGCCTTGCCGGTCACGTCGTTCAAGCCCGCCACCCTGGTAATCGGGATCGGCATCGAGTTGAACAGGTGCTGGCCGCGCGCGATCGCGGCCCGGGCGAGCGAGCGCGGATCGAAGCGGTGCGCGCGATCGGAGTTGCGCCAGTGGTCGAACAGGCGCATCACCTTCGGGTCGAACGGATCGAGGGTCGGATCGCCGCCGAGCGGATCGTTGATGCCCACCCAGAACTTCTCCTGGGCGAGGATGTCGGCGCCGCCCATCGCGTTGGCGTCGTTGAGGCGGCCGGCCCGGTCGTCGTAGAACTGGGCGGTGACGAGGCGCGATTCGAAGGCCACGATCTGGTCGAGGACGGCCTGGCCCGGCGCCAGCTTGGCTTGCTCGTGCCCGAGCACCGCGTCGCGCGCCTGCGAAGCGAGGCTAAGACGCACGTCACCGGCATCGATGCCGGCGTCCATCGGCGGCTGGAAGGGAACGTAGGTCTCGCGGCCATCCCACATGACGGCCGTGTCCCAGATCAGGTTGGTCGCGGGCAGCGGGCGCCGGAACAGCGAAAGCGCCCGGGCGCTGGCGTAGCCGTACGGGTCGTCGACGGCGGTCAGCCGGAATTCGGCGTTCGCCGGGATCGGCAGGCTCACCCGGATGACGCCGTGGTCCAGCAGCATCGAGTAGGCCGCTTCGCGCGCGGCGAGGGTGGACACATCCGCCAGCGGCGAATTGGCACCGTCGACCAGCCGGAAGATCGCATCGGTTCCACGCGTCATCACGAACCGCCGCTGCACTTCCGCGGCGGAGATCGACCAGCCCTCGGCCTGGCGGTGACAGGAGCTGCAGGAACGGCCGTTGCTGCCGAGGCTCTGGAAGAACGGATTGCCCTTGTCGATGCGACCCGTAGGGGTGCTGGTCTGCAACCATCCGGAAGGATCGCGGGTCACCAGCCCGTCGGCCACGGAAGGCAGCGCGGCCTGCTGGGCGGAACCGCCAGCGGCCACCGCCAGCAGCAGGATCGTCGTGGCGGCCCGGCCTCCACGGCCGGCCGGGCCCGGCAACTGTCGATGCAGCATCTGGTTGTCCTCCCCATGCGAATGGGCCCCTCGGAGAACACCGTCCAGCGGGAAATTGCGCCATGCGCACCGGCGCGGCCCTGCGCGGACACCGACGCTCAGTGCAGCAGCACCCCGCACGCGCCGATCGGATGGCCGAGCGCGGCCCGTGCCCCGGCGAGCTCGGCGTGGGACGCGAGGCCGTTGGCATCGATGACCGCCCGCGCCGCCTGCACCTGCGCCGCGGCACCGGCACAATCCCCGGCCTGCGCCGCCGCCACCGCGAGCCACAACTGCGCGACCAGCCGGCGCGGGTGCGAGGGCTGCAATTCGCCGCCGGCATCCAGGATCGCGTGGGCCAGCCGCGTGCGCGCGACCCCGGGCTCGCGCTGCAGCAGTTCGACCCGCGCCAGCAACGTGTGCACCCACAACAGCATCGGGTCGTGGCGCCCGGCGACCTCGGCGAGGTCCCGTTCGACCGTAGCCTGCAGGCCCGCCGGACACCCGGGTCCCGGCGATTGCGAACACGCCAGCAGCAGTCGCGCTTCGGCGATCAGCGGAGGCACCTGGTAGGCCCGGGTCCGCAGGTCGGCAATGGCGCCCGGCAGCAACTCGCGGGCGACCGCCGGCCGGCCTTGCAGCAGCGCGAGGCCGGCCAGCTCGCTGTCGACGCGACCACGGCGCATCCGGTTGGCGGGGTCGCTGCCGTACAGCTTGCGGGCGGCAAGCAGCAGGCTCGTGGCGCGGCCGATGTCGCCTGCCTCGATTTCGCCGAACGCGGCGGCTTCGAGCGAATCGCCATGGAGTGGAGTGGACGCACCGAATCCCGAAGCGGACAGCTGCTGGGCCAAGGCGCAATCGTGCGCTGCGGAAGCCCGGTCCGCGCGCGTGCCGTCCAGCGCGCAGGCCTTCTGCGCCGTGTATACCTGCGTGACCTGCGGCTTGCCGCCAATCCGCGCGTAGCCGGCGAGCGCCTGCGTGAACAACTGGTGCGCGCGCGCCCAGTGGCCGGCGCGCCACTCGGAGGACGCCCACCCGGCCATCGCCAGGGTAGTCTCGTTGCTGTCACGACCGAAATGCGCGAGGTCGAACCGGTAGGTCTTCTGCCACATCGGGATCGCTTCTTCGTAGCGCTCCACGCCCTCCAGGGCGGACGCGACATCGTTGTAGCCGATGCCGACCCGGGGATCGTCGGCCCCCCACGTGGCGCTCCGTTCCCGCAACGCCTCGCGGGCGAGCGCCAGTGCAGCCGCTCCGTGGCCAGCGATGTTCTCGACCATGGCCAGCGGTTCGAGCAGGTCGACCAGGGCTTCGCCGTGAACGCCTTCGGCCAGCATGCGCCGGTGGGCGAGGCGCAGGTCGGCTCCGCCCGCCGCGTAGTCCTCGGCACGCACCGCGGCGTACCCGCGCGCGACCAGTGCCCGGATCGAATTGATGTCATCGGGCGGCAGCGTGCGGCGCGACAGCGCGACCGCCTGTTCCGCAAGCCTGCGCGAGCGCGGGATGTCGCCGAGGTTCTCGTACAGGCGCGAGAACATCGCCAGCAGGTCCACCCGCTCGCCGGGTCCTAGCTGCCGCGATTGCTCGAGCCTGGCGACGCCGCGGGCGAGCAATTCGTCGAGGCTGGGTTGCTTGGATGCAGCGACGCCGTGCCGCACCGGCGCGAACAGGCTCTCGACGAAGTTCCGCACCATGTTGGCACGCGCGGCCTCCTGCTGCGCGATGTGCGCCTGCCGGCGCGCCACTTGCGCCTGCCACAGGGCGATCGACAACGAGGCGAAGATCGCCAGCAACAGGATCGCGGTGACCGCGACCCCGCCGCGATGGCGCGCGAGGAAGCGACCGGTGCGGTACCAGCGGGATGGCGGGTGCGCGAGCACCGGCAGGCGATCGAGGTAGCGTTCGATGTCCTCGGCCAGCGCGCCGCCCGAACCATACCGCTGGGCGGGCTCCGGCGCGGTCGCCTTGGCCACGATGTTGGCGAGGTCGCCGCGCAGCCCTCGCGCGCGCCTCGATGGCGCGAGCGCGACCTCGGCCGCAGCGCCGTGCGGCATCCGGGGCCCGCCGAGGCCTTCGCGCTCGCCCGTCAGCAGCTCGCGCAACAGGACGCCGAGGGCATACACGTCGGTGGCGGTGGTGATCGCGCCGGGCGCGAACTGTTCCGGTGCCGCGTAGGCCGGCGTCAGGGCCTGGTGCCGCGTGCGTGTGGCATCCGCGGTGTCGTCGAGAAGCTTGGCGATGCCGAAGTCCACCAGCTTCAATTCCCCTTCGGCCGTCACCAGCACGTTGGAGGGCTTGAGGTCGCGGTGCACGATCAGCGCGCGATGGGCGGAATCGATGGCGCGGCACACCCGCAGGAACAAGGTCAGCCGCTGGCGCTCCGTCAGCGCGTTTTCCTGCGCGTGGCGGGTGATCGGCTTGCCCTCGACCAGCTCGAGGGCGATGTAGGCGAGGCCGTTGTCGGCGACGCCGCCCTCGATCAGGCGTGCGATGCCGGGGTGGCGCAGGCGTGCCAGCGCCTCGCGCTCGTGGTGGAACCGGCGCCTCGCTTCGGCCGTGTACAGGCCGCGGACCAGCAGCTTGACGGCCACGTACTGGCGCACGCCCTCCACTTCCCGGAAGGCGCGGAATACCGTGGACGAGCCACCCTCGCCCAGCACTTCCAGCAATTCGAACGGGCCGATGCGGCTGCCCGCTGGCAGCGGCTCGAACGGCGCGGTTTCGCCGATCGCCTGCGCGGCGCTCACTGCATCGCCGTGGGCAAGCCAGTCACCCGCGGCCGCATCGGCCGCCAGCATGCGTTGCAGTTCGGCACGCATGGCGGGATCGTCGCAACCCTCGGCCAGCAGGCGCGCGCGGGCATCCGGCGGCAACCGGAGCGCCTCCTCGAACAAGTCGCGCAACCTCGACGTCGACTCCATCGCGGCAGTTCCTGCTGTGTCCTGCGAAAAACCCCGCGCAGGGGAAAATTGCGACTTCACGCGGCGAGCCTCCGCATCCGCGTCGGTCGCGCGACCGGGCCCGGCATTGCAGGGGCCCGGTCGACCGTGGTGTCCCGGTGTCCGGGCGACCGCGGCCTTGCCTGATCGAAGGGCATCCGGTCAATCCATGCGGGCCCTGATGAATGCACGTGCGAAACGCCAATCGCGATCAATCGTGCGACGCGCCAGCCCCAGGGTCTCGGCCACCTGCGCGAGGCTCAATCCCGCGAAATAGCGCAGTTCGACCACCCGCGCAGCGCGCGGGTCGGCCTGCTCCAGCGCATCCAGGGCCGCATCGAGCGCGAGCGCCTGTTCGGCGGTTTCGATCGCCAGTTGCGCGTTGCGCTCGTCCAGCGTGACCCGGTTCCACTGCCCGCCGGCATGCAACCGCAGGCGATCGCGCGCGCGATTGATCAGCAGATTGCGCATCGCGCGCGCCGCGTAGGCGAAAAACTGCGCGGGCTCCCGGAACCGCAGCGCCGGGCGGGTGCCCATCCGCAGGTACAACTCGTGCACCAGTTCGGTGGTGTCCAGCGTGCCGTTGCGGCGCTGGTCGGCCAGCCGCCGCGAGGCCATCGCCTTCAGGCGTTCATAGACCTCGATGAACAACGCATCGGTGGAAACCCCTGCCGGCGTTTCGCTGCAGTCGACCATGAGCGCCTCCCGCCCCATGCGACTTCGATCTTCCCCGCCCCTCCGTCGCGTGCAACGACCGCGAAGCGCAAACCGCGCCCCGTGCCGCCCGCTCGCGACACGGGACGCCGCGGAATGGCAGGCCTCGCTGCTAGTGCGGCTTGCCCGCGTGCAGGCGCTCGATGATCGCGAGCGAGCGCTTCACGTGCTGGTCCGGCGTCAGGTGGTCTTCCTTCGAAGACAGCGTCGCGACGATCTTGCCCTGCCGATCGATCACGAACGTCGTGCGCGGAAAGAAGCCGTGCGTCACCGCCTTGCCCTCGACGTCGGTGACGCCCTTCTGGGGTGGCATCATCTTGAGATCGTATTGCGCCGCGATCTTGCCGTCAGGGTCGGACGCGACCGCGAATTTCCCGGCACAGTACTTGGGATCGGACGAGAACTGGTTGAGGCGCGCGATCGAGTCGGCCGACACGCCGATGATCGTCGCGCCAGCCGCCGTGAACCTGTCCTTCTCGGTGGCGAAGGTGTGCGCCTCGAGATCGCAACCGCCGGTGTACGCTGCCGGATAGAAGTAGACCACCACCGGGCCTTTCGCGAGCGCCTGCTTCAGCGAGAACGTGAAGTCCTTGCCCGCCTGGCTCGCGGTCGCCGTGAAGTCCGGCGCCACCGCGCCAGGCTCCAGCGCGGCAAGGCCGGGAACCGCGATCAATGCGGCCATCGCGGCCGACACCAACGCACCAGCGATTCGCTTGTTCATCCTCCACCTCCGGTTTTTGTCGCCGGCGGCCGCCGGCGGTTTCAACGGACGCGTTTTCGCCTGCGGACTGCGCCGATTCGTCCACGATACTCGCTTCGCGCACGCCCGCGCGCATTGACAGTCGGGGGATATGGCCGCTATCGTACGCGGCTCGCTGGCGCAACGCGCCACGAGCCGTAGCCTGCCCAGGTGGCGGAATTGGTAGACGCACCAGCTTCAGGTGCTGGCGGGGCGACCCGTGAAGGTTCGAGTCCTTTCCTGGGCACCAGGTTGTGGTTCCGGACGAGTTTCGACAGTTTTCATGCAACGCTTGAACCCCGCACCCGTGCGGGGTTTTTTGTAGGTCGATTTCCCGTTGGTGCGGCGGCGGCGCTGGAAAGTTGCGTCATGCGAGGCGTGGCGACGGGTCTTCGCACATCCTGCAGGAAGATCGCCCGCGCATGCCCGCTGCCTGCGCGGCGGCTTCCGGCCGACGGGCGCCGCAAGGCGCCCGTTCTGCGTTGACTCCTGCACACGTTCCACGTCCGGCAACGGGACAGCGCGGCTATACCTGCAGGCGATCGCCCTCGCGCGCGACCAGCTTGTAGAGCGCCGGCATCACGAAGATGCCGATCGCGAGGCGCGAAATCATACCGGCCACGATCACCAGCGCGAAGGGGCGTTGCGAGTCCGTGCCGACTCCGTGCGCGATCGCGGCGGGCAAAAGCCCGAGCGCCGCCACCAGCGCGGTCATCAGGATCGGGCGCAGCCGCACCACCGCGGCTTCGTGCGCGGCCCGGACCTTGTCCATGCCGCCCAGGCGCAATTCATTCGCGCACGAGATGTAGACGACGCCGGTCAGCACCGATACCCCGAACAACACGATGAAACCGATTCCCGACGACACCGAGAACGGCGTGCCGGTGACCCACATCGCGAACACCGCCCCGACCGGCGCCGACAGCAATACGCCCACCACGGTGATCAACGGGAACTTGAAATTGCCGTACAGCACGAACAGCAGTCCGAAGATCACGACCACCGTGAGCGGCAGGATGATGCGCATCTGCTCGCGCGAAGCGGTGTACTCCTTGTACTCGCCGCCCCATTCCAGCCGATAGCCCCGTGGCAGTTTCACGTCCCTGGCGACACGTGCGATCGCATCGTTCACCGTGCCGGCGAGATCACGCCCCTGCACCGAGAACTGCACGCCGATGAAGCGCGAGTTGTTTTCGCGATAGATGAAGGATGCGCCGTTCTCGACCTTGATGCTGGCGAGTTCCTTCAGCGGGACCTGCTGGCCGCCCGGCGTGGCCACGGGGATGTCACCGATTTCGGCAGGGTTGTCGCGGAACCGTTTCTGCAGGCGAACCACGAGGTCGAAGCGCTTGTCGCCCTGCACCACTTCGGTGGCGACGCCGCCGCCGATCGCCGAGTTGATCAGGTTGTTGATGTCATCGATGTTCAGGCCGTAGCGCGCGATCTTCGCGCGATCGATGTCGATCGCGAGGTTGGGCTGGCCGAGTTCGTGCACCAGGGTCACGTCGGTGATGCCGCGTACTTTCTCCATCACCGCCTTGATCGCCTTGCCCTCCTTCTGCAACACCGCGAGGCTCGGGCCGTAGATCTTCACGGCCAGCGCGCTCTTCAGGCCCGTCTCGGCCTCGTCCACCGCATCCTCGGCGGGCTGGGTGAAGTTGAACTGGATGCCGGGAAACCGCTCGAGTTTCCTGTCGATCGCGGCGATCAGGTCCTGCTTGCTCCGGTACTGGCCCTGCCACTCGGAATACGGCTTCAGGCCGACGAAGAATTCGTCGTTGAAGAAGCCGGTGGAATCGGTGCCGTCGTCGGGGCGTCCGAGTTCGGAGGTCACGGTGGTGACGACGGGAAACGACAGCAACACCTTGCGGATTTCGGGGGAGATTTCCGACGCCTTCTCGAACGAGATGGTGTACGGCATCGTCGCGCGCACCCACAGCGCGCCTTCATCGAGGCTCGGCATGAACTCGGCGCCGATGCCCTGCATCATCAGGATCGCGAGGCCGAGCAGCAGCGCGGACGCCGCAGTCACGCGCCACGGCGCCCGCTGTGCGCGCTCGAGGATGCGGACATACCAGCACTTGAACCACTCGTAGCCGCGGTTGCGGCGCTCGCGCACGCCACGGCGCATGAAGATGGCGCACAGCACCGGCAGCAGCGTCAGCGTCACCGCCAGCGAACCGACCAGCGCGAAGATCATGGTGTCGGCCATCGGCTTGAACAGCGTGCCGGATGGCCCGGTGAGGAAGTAGATCGGCAGGAAGCTCGCGACGATCACGGCAATGGCATACACCAGCGGGCGGTCGATCTCGGCGGCCGCGGAGAGGATCACCTCCCGGATCTCGTATTCGCTGCCGCGCCGCGCGCTGAGCTCACGGAAGATGTTTTCGACCATGAAGATCGCGCCATCCACGAGGATGCCGAAATCCACCGCGCCGATCGACAGCAGGTTCGCCGAGGCGTTCTTCAAATCCAGGCACAGGAACGCGAACAGCAGCGCGAGCGGTATCGTGACCGCGACGATCAGGCCCGCGCGCAGGTCGTAGAGGAAAAACACCAGCACCACGATCACAAGGACCAGGCCGATGGTGAGGTTGTGCATCACCACGCCCTTGGTCTGGTCGATCAGGGTCGTCAGGTCATAGAACGGATGGATCTTGACGTCCCGCGGCAGGATGGTCTCGTTGAGTTCCTTCGTCTTGGCCTCGACCCGCTTCAGCACGTCTTCGGTCTTGCTGCCTGTCAGCGCAAGGATCACGCCTTCGACAGCGTCGTTCTGGCCCATGTAGCCGAATTCGCCCAGCCGTGGCGCGATGCCGATCTTTACCTTGGCCACGTCCTTCACCAGCACCGGCGTGCCGTTGTGCACCGTGAGCACGATGTTGCGGATGTCCTCGGGCGTCTTGATGCGACCCAGGCCGCGCACGTAGAAGAACTGCCCGCCCTGCTGGTAGAAGCCGCCGCCGGCATTGCTGTTGTTGGCCGCGAGCGCCGCCTCCACCTGCGAAACCGACAAGCCGAGGCCGGCGATCTTCACCGGATCGAGCAGCACCTGATACTGCATGGTGCCGCCCCCGAAACCCGAATCGTCAGCCACGCCTTGCACCGAACGGTACTGCGGCGCGATCACCCAGTCCTGCAGGGTTTTCAGCTCCATCGGCGAGCGGTCGGTGCTCTGCAGCACGTAGCGGTACACCAGGCCGGACGGCGGCGACAGCGGCCCGATGTCCGAGGACACGCCGTCCGGCAGCTCGACGCCGGGCAGGCGGTTGTACACCCGCTGGCGCGCGAAATAGGGATCGGTGCCGTCGGAAAAGGTGAGCGTGACGTCCGACAATCCGTACAGTGAAATCGAGCGCTTGGTGACCAGTCCCGGGATCGCATTCATGCCGAGTTCCATCGGCACCGTGATCTGCTGCTCCACTTCTTCGGCGGAATGCCCCGGCCACTGCGCGACGATGTCCACCATCGGCGGCGACAGGTTCGGATACGCATCCATCGGCAGGACCTGGTAGGCCCACACTCCGGCCGCCGCGAGCCCCAGCGACAGCAGCACGATCAGCAGCCGCTGCTGCAACGCGAATGCGACGATGCGGTTGATGATCGAAGCCTTGCGCGGCTCCGATATTTCGAACAGGGGCTGCGCGCTCATTGCGACTGTATGAACTGCAGGAAGATGCTGCCGTCCGCGACCACCTTGTCGCCGGCATGAAGCCCGCTCGGAATCAAGTAACGGTCGCCGACCCGCGTTCCTAGCGAGATCGAACGTCGCGCGTAGCCGCCGCCGGGCTGGACCACGTACACGAACGGCAGGTTCTCGTCGTCGCGCAGCACCGCCGACACGGGAACCAGCAAGCCGTTGTGCCCGTCGTGCGACTGGATCCGCACGGTCACGTACATCTGCTTCTTCAGCACGCCGCCCGGGTTGTCCACGCTGACGCGCGCTTGCACCGAACGGGTGTCGGGATCGACCACTGCGCCGACATTGGTCACCGTGCCATCAATCGGCTTGGCGCCATCGCCCATCGCGATCGTGGCGTGGTCGCCCGCGCGCACGCGCGCGACGTCGTCGCCGAACACCTGCGCCATCACCCACATCTTCGATGTGTCGGCGATGGTGAAGCACGGCGTGGTGCCTGCCGCGAGCGTCTGGCCGGGTGCGATCGATTTCTCCACGACCGTTCCCGCGATCGGTGCACGGATCATCGCCTGCTCGTGTGCAGCCGGCTTGCCGGCGCGAATGTCCGCCAAGGTCCCGGGATCGACGTGCAACGCGACGAGCGTTTGCAGCGCTGCGTCGCGATCGGCGTCGGCACTCGCCGCCGCGGCCTGCGCCTCCGCGTTCTCGCGTTGGGAAATCGCCTGGTGCGCGTAGAGGTCGCGGTCGTTGCTGGCCACCGCGTCCGCGGCCTTCGCCGCCAGCAGCGCCTTGCGGTAGGCGCCTGCGGCAACCGTGAAGTCCGGCGAAGCGACCATCGCCAGCGCCTGGCCTTTTTTCACGTCGGCGCCAAGGGTCACCAGCACCCTGGTCACCGCGCCCGCGAACGGCGCCAGCACGTCGGTCGCGCGATCGTGGTCGAAGTCGACCACGCCGGTCGTCGTGATGGTGGTGCGATACTGCGTCGGCTCGACCGTGATGACGTGGATGCTCTTCTGTTGCTCTTTCGTCAACGTCACGTCGTGAGGCGTGGTGGACGAGGACGGTGGCGGCGGATTACCCGAACAGCCGGCGAGCAGTGCCGCCAGCGCGTAGAGCGCTAGTCGGACAACGGGCTGCATTCGAATGGATGGTTTTTCGCTCTCCCATCGGGAGAGGGTGGCGCGCAGCGTCGGGTGAGGGTCCGGAAAAACACCAGCGACGCGCTTCCGCGCGCATGTGGCCGCGGTCGTGATCGGATGCTCACCCCTGTCCCTCTGCCGGCGGGAAAGGGGTTCGACATCGGACATCATGTTGTCGTTCGTTTTCATTGTGTGCCCAGTGCCTTGTGATGCCACCAGCCGCCGCCCAGCGCCTGATACAGCGCCGCGGTGTCGACGAAGCGATTGGCCTCGGCCTGCACCAGCGCGATTCGCGCCTGCTGATACGCCTGCTGCGCGGCCAGCAGTTCGAAGGTGCCGATGTAGCCGTGCTTCAGTTGCAGTCGCGAAAGATTCAGAGCAGTCTTCGCGGCCTGCTCCCCTTCCGCGGCGGCGTGCAGCGCTTGCGCGTCCTGGTCCAGCGCGACCAGCGTGTCGGCAACGTTCTGGAACGCGGTGAGTACCGTGCCGCGGTATTGCTCGGCGGCCTCGACGTAAGCCGCTTTCGCGGCACGCTCCTCGTGCAGGAGCTGGCCGCCCTGGAAGATCGGCGCGGTCAGCGAGGCGGCGATGCCCCAGAAGCCGGTGCCGGAGGTGAACACCTTGGAGATCGCCAGCGCGGTGCTGCCGGCGTCCGCCGTCAACTGGAGGTTGGGCAGGCGCTGGGCCGCCGCGATGCCGATGGCCGCGCTTGCGGCATGCAGGTTGGCGCGCGCCTGACGTACGTCGGGACGTTGCGCGACCAGTTTCGATGGCAGGCTGACCGGCAGCTTTTCCGGCAGATGCAGGTCGGAGAGCGGGAACGTTTCCGCGGGCGATCGATCGGGGAACGCGCCCACCAGGACCGCCAGCGCGTGGCGTGTTGCGGCGAGCTGTTTCACCAGTGCCGGCAAGCCGGTCTCGGTTTGCGCAAGCTGCGATTGCTCCGCGGACACATCCAGCTTGCTGGCATCCCCTTTCCGGAAGCGCAACTGCAGGATCGCGAGGCTGTGCTTTTCCAGTCCGATCAAGTCGCGGGTGGCATCCACCTGTGCACGCAACGAGGCCTCCTGCACCGCGGTCACCACCACGTTGGAAGTCAGCGTGGTCCACGCTGCGACCACCTGGAATCGTGCGGCTTGTTCCTGTGCTTCGAGCGATTCGCGGGTGCGCCGGTTCAGGCCGAACAGGTCGGGGGCGTAGGAAATCGTGAGCTGCGGTGTGAACAGGCTGTATTCGTAGGCATTGTTGCTGGGCACCGGCGCCAGTGCGGCCGAGGGGTCACGTTGGCGGCTCGCGCCGAAACCGGCGGATACGCTTGGGACAAACGAACCGCGCTGCGCCAGCACGTCCTCGTGCGCGACCCGCAACGCGGCCTGCGCGGCTTTGAGGTCATGATTTTTCTTGAGTGCCGCGGTGACCAGCGCATCCAGCGCCGGCGAATGGAACAGCGTCCACCAGTCGCCGGAGATATCGGCGCCAGGCTCGAACGCCTGCGCGCCGCCGCCGGGCACACCGGCCGTGGCGACCGGATTCGCGAGCGATTGCCGCGTATAGCGGGTCGCGGCAGGTGGTGGTGGCGCCTTGAAGTTCGGCCCCGCCGCGCAGGCAGCCAGCATCGATGTCGCCGCCAGCAGACCAGCACGCACCGCGGTACGCGCAGGTATCCGGAAAACTGACCCAGGACCCATGACAAACGGCTCTCTTTGCACCGGCCGGTCGGCCGGTCGGTTACCTGACGAAGTGATTCAGTTCGGCCGTCCGCCCGTACCGTCGAACCGGTCGCGCGGGCGCACCGAAGGCGCGTAATGTTATATCGTTGCATTCGCTGAAACAAGAAAGCTTGCCAATGCCCGGATGACCGCCGTGCCCCCAACTTCGGCGGGCATGCCGGCCGCTCCTCCGGTGTCGCTCAGCCCGCCGGCGGCTCCTTGATCCCGAGGTTGTATGCCTCGAACGCCCAGACGTCCGCGTCCTGCTGGATCTCCTTGTCCGTCGGCATGTAGGTGTGGCTGGTACTGCCGGTCGTGCGCAGCAGGATCGGGTTGTTGCAACCCTGCGCCTGCTGGATCTTCGCGGCGAACTTGAACTCGTGGCTCGGCACCACGCGATCGTCGTCCCACGAGGTCGTGATCAGCGTCGGCGGATAGCAGGTGCCCTGGTGGATGTTCTGCAGCGGCGAGAACTTGATCAGCCACTGGAACGCCTGCTTGCTGTCCGAGGCGCCGTACTCGGGCACCCAGAACGCGCCGCCGGAGAATTTCTGGTAGCGCAGCATGTCGAGCACGCCGTGGCCAATGTAGGCCGCACCGAACAGTTCCGGGTGCTGGGTGATCGAAGCGCCGGTCAGGAGTCCGCCGTTGGAATAGCCCTGGATGCCGATGTGCTTCGACGAGGTGTAGCCGTTCTTGATCAGGTATTTCGCGGCCCACGCGAAATCATCGAACACGTTCTGCTTCTTTCCCAGCATCCCCGCGTGATGCCACGCCTCGCCGTACTCGCCGCCACCGCGAAGGTCCGCGACCGCATACACACCGCCCATTTCGAGCCACACGGGCAGCATCGGATTGAAGCCGGGCGTCACCGAGATGTCGAACCCGCCGTAGGCGTACAACACCGTGGGGTGGCTGCCGTCGAGCGCGATGCCCTTCTTCGCCACGATGAACATCGGCACCCTGGTGCCGTCCTTCGAGGTGTAGAACACCTGCTTCGTCTCGTACTTCGACGGGTCGAACTTCACGTTCGGCTTGAAGTACACCGAAGTCTTTCCGTCGGCGACGTCGTAGCGGTAGATCGTGGTCGGGTAGAGGTATGAGGTGAAACCGTAGTACACGGTTTTCGAATCGTTGCGCGCGGAGATGCCGCGCACGGTGCCGAGCGTCGGCAGCGACAGCGTGTTCAAAAGCTTGCCGGACGTATCGAACAGCTCCAGTTTGCTTTTCGCGACGTCCGAGTAATTCGCGAGGATGCGCCCGTCCGCGAGCGTGGCGTCGGCCAGAACGCCTTCGGCCTCCGGCTCCACCACCCGCCAATGCGCGGGATCGGGGGCACTGAACTTCGCCGCGACGATCCTGCCCTTTGGCGCGTCCAGCGTCGTCTGCAGGTACAGCGTGTCGCCGATGTTGCCGATCGACTGGTAGCCCGCATCGCCCTTGGTGTAGAGCGGCTGCACCTTGGCGCCCACGTCCGGATGCGCAGGATCGCCGAGGTCGGCGTAGTACAAGCGATTCCTGGTCGAGGTGCCGTTGAACACGTACAGGATCAGGTAGCGGCCGTCCTCGCTGACCCTGCCATCCACGCCCCACTCCGGGTGCTGCGGCATCGAGTACACCAGCTTGTCAGCGGACTGCGGCGTTCCGAGCTTGTGGTAATACAGCTTCTGGTTCTCGACCTTCTGGTTGATCCGGGATTCTTCGTTGTTCGGCGGCGTCGGAAACCGCGAGTAGAAAAAGCCCTTGCCGTCGTGGGTCCACGCGATGCCGGAAAACTTCACCCAACGGACCGCGTCGGACAGCTTCGTACCGGTCCTGACGTCGAGCACGCGGACCGTTTCCCAATCCGAACCGCCTTGCGACAGCGCGTAGGCGTAAAACCTGCCGTCCGGGGCGGGCACGCCGAACACCAGTGCGGTCGACCCGTCCGGCGACAGCTTGTTCGGGTCGATCAGCACGCGCGGCTTCGCAGTCGGCGAATCCTGCACGTACACGACGCTCTGGTTTTGCAGGCCCTCGTTGCGGCGGAAGAACAGCATGCCGTTCTTCAACTGGTCGGGCGTGCCTTCCTTCGCGTAATTCCAGAGCTCGGTCAGCCGATGGTCGATCCAGCCGCGCACCGGGATCTTCGCGAGGTAGTCGTCGGTGATCTTGTTCTCGGCATCCACCCACTGGTGCAATTGCGGATCCGTGAGGTTCTCCATCCACTGGTACGGCGCCTGCACCTTGGTGCCGAAATAGGTATCGACAGTGTTGTCCTTGTGCGCGACCGGATACTCGATGGCCGATGGCGGCGCGGTTTGCTGCGCGACGGCCGCCACCGACACGGCCGCCAGGGCGGCCGCGCTCAACAGATGCGTGGAAAGCTTCATGTCACCCTCCGTTGATCGGGATACATCCACCTGTCGTCATTCCGGGGTCATCACCGTTTCATCGTCGATGGAACCCGGAAGCCATTTTTCCCGCCATCTTCGACCACAAGACCGGGATCGACTCGCCCCATCCCTGGCGCTCGCGCTGCGCGCCGCCTTGCAGTCCTGCAAACGCAGTCGGGTTCTGCCCGCAAACACCGCGGGCAGCCCCGGAATGACGAGAAAGGAGAATCACTTCGGCTCCGTCGGCATCTTGAATTCGTGCGGCGGCGTGTTGCCCGCCAGGTACTTCACGAAATAGTCCCAGCGCCGGCGCATCACGTACGGGTTGTCGTCGGCGTAGCCGTGATGCTTGTTCGGCAGGATCAGCATGTCGAAGTCCTTGTTCGCCTTGATCAGCGCGTCGACGACGAGATAGGTCTCGCCGGTCGGCACGTTGTCGTCGATCGAGCCGTGCACCAGCATCAGCCGGCCTTCGAGGTTCTTCGCGAGCAACTGGTTGGCCTGGTTGTCGTAATTCGTGGTGCCGTCCTTGTTGGTCACCAGCAGGCCCTGGTACTTCTCGCCCCAGTCGTTTTCGTAGTTGCGGTTGTCGTGGTTGCCGCTTTCGGACCAGCCGACCTTGAAGAATCCGGGGTAGCGGAACATCGCGTCGGCGGTCGCGTTGCCGCCGCCGGAATGCCCCCAGATCCCGACGCGCGTGACGTCGATCCAGGGGTAACGCTTCGCCAGTTCCTTGATGCCGGCGACCTGGTCGGGCAGCGTGTTGTCGCCCATGTCGCCATACCAGTAATGATGGAAACTGCGCGAGCGCCACGGCGTACCCATGCCGTCGATCGCGACGACAATGAAGCCGAGTTCGGCGAGTGCCTGGTGGTCGCCGCGAGAGGGCAGGAAACTGCGGCCTCGCACCGAGCCCGTCTGCGGGCCGGGATAGATGTAATCGACGACCGGATATTTACGGTGCGGATCGAAATCGGTCGGCTTGAACATCATTCCATACAGCGTGGTCTTGCCGTCGCGCGCCTTCACCGTGATCGGGACCGGCGGCACCCAGCCCACGGCCTTGAGGCGTGAAATGTCGGCCTTGGCGACCGTCGCAATCACGTGCCCGTCGTTGCTGGCGCGAAGCACCGTCACCGGTGGCGTGGTCGGCGTCGAATACGAATCGACGAAATATTTCCCGTCCGGTGACATTTCGATGGTGTGGTCGGCGTCCTCGGGCGTCAGCAGCGTGGTCTTGCCGCTGTCGATGTCGACCTTGAAGAACTGCCGGTAATACGGGTTCACGCCGGAGGTGCGCCCGACGCCCACGAACCAGAGGGTGTGCGCCGGGCGATCGAGATACAGCACTTCCGCGACGTTGCCCTCGCCCGTGGTGATCGCGCGTTGCTGCTTGCCGGTCTTCAGGTCGTACAGATAGAGGTTCGCCCAGTTGGTTTTCTCGGACGGCCAGATCGCCTGGTCCGTCTTCGGCAGGTACTGCCAGTTCACGCGTCCGTGGCCGCTCTCGTAATAGTCCTTGGCGGTGAACTGGAAGGCGGTGCGCACCTCACCGGTCTCGGTGTTCGCGACGCGGAAGGTTTCGTGCTGGCGGTTGCGCGAGGTCGAAACCAGCGCCAGGGTCTTGCCGTCGGGTGCCCATTTCACGTCACTCCATGCGTAGGGTTCGCCCATGTCGCAGGCCAGCGTGTCGCACAACGTGGACAACCGCTGCTCGGGCGCCATCTTCAGGCGCACCATCTGTTTCGTGGCGACGTCGATCACCACCGGCTCGATCATGAACACGTGCTCGTCGCCCGGCAGCGGGTACGGCCACGCGTCGAGCTCCGGATGCCCGACCTTGCTCGAGACGGTGTACATCTCGCCGACCTTGCGCTGGTCCTGGCGATAGGTCGCGATCTTCTTCGAATCGGGCGACCAGCGGACGATCGCGCCATCGCCGTGGATCCAGCCGGCGTTCTGGGTCGCATAGCCGTAATCCTTGACGCCGTCGGTGGTGAGCTGGATTTCCTTGCCGGTCGCGAGGTCGCGCACCCACAGGTTCCAGTCGCGCACGAACGCCAGCAGCTTGCCGTCCGGCGACAATGCGCCGGGCTCGCTGCCGGTCTTCAGCATTTTCCCGCGCGCCGTGCACACACCGATGCCGGAAAGGTCACAGCGATACCAGTCCTCGCCCAATTGCACGTCGAGGGCGCCGCCGGGCAGCCGGCGAAAATCGAAGCGGCGGGGGAATTTCTTTGGATCGACCGGCTTGCCGCGCGCCTTGCCGAGCGCCGCCGCGAGCTTGGCCTGGTCGAAAGCCGGCGCGGCGTTGCCGGTGGCGGCATTCATTTCCAGGATATGGTCGCCCGCGGCGTCGTGATCGCGATACCAGAAATGCGTATCGTCCAGCCACTTCACGCGCTGCACATCGTGGTCGACCAGCGGCGCCGTGCTCTGCGCCAGGAATTTCGCCGCGCGGGAGTAATCGGCATCGCTCAGCTGGCGCGCATGCACGTTGGGAACGAGGACCAGCGCGGCCGCTGCCAGGAGCATGCACGAGACGTAGCGAATCGGGGACATGGCGACTCCGGTGAGCCTGAGGGGAACGCAACCCACCGATCCTAGACCTGGTGGGCGCGCGCTACCCCTGCCAGAAGTCGTGGGGGCCGGCAGCTCCGGTCGAAGCAATGCCGGACCGGCCTTGAGCCTGCCTACCCACCGTGCAGGCCGATCAAGTCGGCGCAGGCGACGGATCCGGCAACCGCGCGGCGAACCGGCGGTACGCCGGCAGCTCCCGTCGAGCATCGCCGGGCCGGCCTTCGATCTCGAGGCGGCCTGGCACTTCGCGCGGCGGGCGATTTCCTGCCCTGCGTCACCAACGACGTACGTGCCTGCGGCGCCCGCCGGCCGGCGACAGGTCGATCAACAGCGCAATCACGATGCCGATGATCGGAATCACCGACCAGTGGCCGCCCCACCAGTGCTGCACTGCGGTGTACCACAGCAACGTGGTGGGCAGGAAAACGAATCCGAGCACCGGCCACAAGGCGATCGAGAAGATGCCGCTGAACCAGTGCGTGAACAGCCACAGCAGCACGATCACCACGCGCGGCACGAACAATGCGAGCAGGACGATCAGGCAGGGCATGGCAGTTTCCTCGCGGCGCCGGGGTCAGGTGTCACCGGCCCGCGATCCCGGGATCGGCGGGCCTTTCAATTCGATGCGATTGCCTTCCGGGTCGAACAGGTAGAGCGAAGGGCCCTGGCCTTCGGCGCCATAGCGCAGGCCGGTCTCCCCGACGCGCACGCCGTGCGAATCGAGATGGGCGATGATCGCGGCTTCATCGTAGCCGTCGACGCTGAGGCAGACGTGGTCGACGTTGTGCGCGTCCGCGCCGGGCGCCGCGCCACCCTGGCGGCCCAGCTTGCCGTCGACATCCACGAGATCGATCAAGGACGACCCCGCGCGCAACTGGTAAAGGCCGAGGTCCGGCTGGTCCAGCTCGTTCGTGCAGCCGAGCACGTCGCAATAGAAGCGCCGCATGCGGGCCACGTCGCGGGCCCGCAGCACCACATGGTCGAGTTGGCGCAGACGAAACGGAATGGACATGCCAAGGCTCCGCCGGACCTGCCGTGATGGTAAAGCATCCGCGCCGGCACCTGTATAATGCCCGGGTGGTGGAAGAAGCTCCGATCACCCGGATGCTGCCGAAGGCGCAACGCCCGTAATCGCTCAGGCCCGATACCACCACGGTCAAAAACTCTGGAGAGCCCGGACCGTTCACGCAACGGCGACCGGCGCCGAAGGGGCAAGAAACGCGATCCGGTGGTCGCGCTTCCAAACTCTCAGGCAAACGGACAGAGGGGCGTGGGGAAAGTCCGAAGTGGATTTTCCGCCGTCATCCCGGCCTGCGCCGGGACGACGAGTTTCCATCACACGCCGCTCGGAATCCGCCATGACCCAGAACACCCCTTCCCTGCACGACCTCGAGCAGCACGACGCTTTCATCGGCCGCCACATCGGCCCCGACGATGCCGAAATCGCGGCAATGCTCGAGGCGGTCGGCTGCGATTCGCTGGACGCGATGGTGGATGCGATTGTGCCCGCCGCGATCCGCCAGAAGAATCCGCTGGCGCTGCCACCGGCCATCACCGAGACCGAGGCGCTCGCCAAGATCCGCGCGATCGCCGACAGGAACGAAGTCTTCAGGAGCTTCATCGGCCAAGGCTATTACGGCACCCACACGCCCAACGTCATCCTGCGCAACATCCTCGAGAACCCCGCGTGGTACACGGCCTACACGCCCTATCAGGCAGAGATTTCGCAGGGGCGCATGGAAGCCCTGATCAACTTCCAGACGATGTGCGCGGACCTGACCGGCATGGAGATCGCCAACGCCTCGCTGCTCGACGAGGCGACCGCGGCGGCCGAGGCGATGACTCTCGCCAAGCGTTCGTCGAAGGCGAAGTCGAACACGTTCTTCGTATCGAAGAACGTGCATCCGCAAACGGTCGAGGTACTGAGGACCCGCGCCGAACCGCTCGGAATCGAGCTTCTCATCGAGGACGAGGCGAAGGCCGCGGACACCGACTGCTACGGCGCGCTGCTGCAATACCCCGACACCTTCGGCCGCGTGCGCGACTACGCGAGCCTGTGCGAGGCGCTGCACGCCAAGGGCGCGCTGGTCGCGGTCGCGACGGACCTCCTCGCGCTCACGCTGATCACGCCGCCGGGCGAATGGGGCGCCGACATCGTGGTCGGCAACTCGCAGCGCTTCGGTGTGCCGTTCGGCTTCGGCGGCCCGCACGCGGCGTTCATGGCCTGCCGCGACGCCTACAAGCGCTCGTTGCCGGGCCGGCTGATCGGCGTGTCGGTCGATGCGGAAGGCCACAATGCCTACCGCCTCACCCTGCAGACCCGCGAGCAGCACATCCGCCGCGAAAAGGCGACCTCCAACATCTGCACCGCGCAGGTACTGCTGGCGGTGATGGCCGCGATGTACGCGGTTTACCACGGCCCGGGCGGCCTCGTCCGCATCGCTCGCCGCACGCATCGGCTGGCCACGATCCTGGCAGCGAGCCTGCAAAAGGCCGGCATCGAAGTTGCGGGCGAGTTCTTCGACACGCTGCACGTCACCGGCATCGATGCGCACACCATCCATGCGATGGCGAACGCGGCCCACATCAACCTGCGCCACATCGATGCGGCGTCGCTCGCAATCAGCCTCGATGAGACCACCACCCGCGACGACCTGCACCAGCTTGCGTCGCTGTTCGGTGCGCGCATCGACGACATCGACGCACTCGATCGCGAGACGCCCGATGCGCTGCCTGCGTCACTGCGGCGCACGTCGGCCTTCCTCGCCCACCCGGTGTTCAACTCGCACCACTCCGAGCACGAGATGCTGCGCTACCTGCGCCAGCTCGCCGACAAGGACCTCGCGCTCGACCGCAGCATGATCCCGCTGGGCTCGTGCACCATGAAGTTGAACGCCACCGCCGAGATGATCCCGGTCACCTGGCCCGAGTTCGCGCAGATCCATCCGCTCGCGCCGGCCGAACAGTGGCGCGGCTACCGCGAACTCATCGATGGCCTGGAAGCCATGCTGATCGCGATCACGGGCTACGACGCGGTCAGCCTGCAGCCGAACGCGGGGGCACAGGGCGAATACGCGGGCCTGCTCGCGATCCGCGCCTACCACCGCGCCAACGGCCAGCCGCAACGCGACGTGTGCCTGATCCCGGAGTCCGCGCACGGCACCAACCCGGCGTCGGCGCAGATGTGCGGAATGACGGTAGTCGTCACCAGATGCGACGCCGACGGCAACGTGGACGTCGAGGACATCCGCGCCAAGGCCGAGAAATATTCCGACCGCCTCGCCGCGATCATGCTGACCTACCCGTCGACCCACGGCGTATTCGAGGAAGAGATCGCGAAGATCTGCGAAGTCGTGCACCAGCACGGCGGGCAGGTGTACACCGACGGCGCGAATTTGAACGCGTTGTGCGGCGTCGCGCGGCCGGGCCGTTGGGGTTCGGACGTGTCACACCTCAATCTACACAAGACCTTCTGCATACCGCACGGCGGCGGTGGACCGGGTGTCGGTCCGTGCGCGGTGAAGTCGCACCTCGCGGAATTCTTGCCGGCCGGCCTGGCCGCCGGCGAAGACCAAGGGTCGGCCCTCCATGGCGCGACGTCTCCCGACAGCCGCTCCGGGGGGATGGTTTCCGCCGCCACTTTCGGGAGCGCGTCGATCCTGCCGATCTCGTGGATGTACATCACGATGATGGGCCGGGAGGGCATCCTCAAGGCGACCCAGGTCGCGCTGCTGAACGCCAACTACCTCTCGAAGCGGCTGGCCGGCCATTACCAGACGCTCTACACCGGCCGCAACGGACTGGTCGCGCACGAATGCATCCTCGACCTGCGTCCGCTCGAGAAGAGCAGCGGCGTCACCGCCGAGGACGTCGCCAAGCGGCTGGTCGACTTCGGCTTCCACGCGCCGACCCTGTCGTTCCCCGTGCCGGGCACCCTGATGGTGGAGCCGACCGAATCGGAATCGCTGCACGAACTCGACCGCTTCATCGACGCGATGGTCCAGATCCGCGAGGAAATCCGTGCGATCGAGGACGGCCGCCTGGACCGCGAGGACAATCCGCTGAAGAATGCGCCCCACACCGCCGGCATGGTTTCCGGAAGCGAGTGGAGCCACGCTTATCCGCGCGAACTCGGCGCGTATCCACTGGCCTCGCTGAAACGCACCAAATACTGGCCGCCGGTCGCGCGCGTGGACAACGTGTACGGCGACAAGCACGTGTTCTGTTCGTGCGTGCCGATCTCGGCGTTCGAGGAAGAGGACGCGGCAGCCGCGTCCTGAAGTCGGAGCACATCCCCCCTCGACCGCGCTGCGCGCGCGTTCGCCTACTCGCGCCATCCCCGGCGCTCGCCCCTTGGCCTGCCGGGGAAGTTCACCCCCTTCCCGAGGAAGCGGGTCGCGCCGCAGGCGCGGGGGGATGCAAAGTATCCAGCGCCGCACCAAGCGCCGCTCCGCATTCCTGATCCAGCTTGAACGCGAACAGGTTGTCCGCGCGCGTGCGCCCGCGGTTGACGGCGACGACTTCGATGCCGCGTTGCGCCGCTGCGCGCACGAGGCGAAAACTCGACCACACCATCAGCGAAGATCCGGCAACCAGCACGCCATCGGCCGAGTCCACGGCGTCGGATGCCGCCGCGGCGGTTTGCGGCGACACCGACTCACCGTAAAACACCACGTCGGGCTTCAGCACGCCGCCGCAGGCCTCGCACACCGGCACCGCGAACGCGGAGAAGTCGGCACTCTCGAGATCGGCGTCGCCGTCCGGGGCGACGCAGGCCGATGGCGCGCGCCAATCGGGATTCGCCTGCCGCAGGCGCTGCTGGAACGCGCCACGCTCGATCCGCGCGCCACAGGCGAGGCAGCGCACCATGTCGAGCCGTCCGTGCAGGTCGATCACCCGTTCGCTGCCGGCGCGCTGGTGCAGGCGATCGACATTCTGGGTGACCAGTCGCACCACGCGCCGCGTGCGCTCGAGCCGCACCAGCGCGACATGCGCGGCGCCCGGCTCCGCCGCCGCGAAGATCGGCCAGCCGGCGAAACTGCGCGCCCAGTAGCGTCGCCGTACCGCGGCACTTTCGACGAAATCGCGGTACTGCACGGGCGGGGAGTGCTTCCAGTTGCCGTCACCGTCGCGGTAATCGGGGATGCCCGAAGCGGTACTGACGCCTGCGCCGGTGATCACGGTCACGCGCGACCGTGCTGCCAGCCATGCGGCCAGCCGTTCGACTTCCGGAACCGGCCGAGCCACCTCGATGATGCCGCAATCCACGAATCTTCCCGCGCGCAACTGAAGCACCCACTCTACCGCGGTACATGCCGGTTCGGGTTGATGGACATTCACGCCACCGCGCCCACCGTGTACATTCTGGCTGCCGGGTGCGCGGCCCCTCGCTTGACCGGGGTCATGTCGGATTCGCGCGGCGACTGCGATCCTGTCGCGTGCGGGCAACGGGCAGTCCGCCTGCGGTCCGCAGGCTTTTTCCAACCATTCCAAGCAGGGAAAGGAACTGTCGATGCCAGCGAACAAGCTGCACATCCACGCGTCCGCAGCGTGGCCCCCGGTCGCTTCCGCGGCGCTACGAGTTGCCTTCGGCATCATCTGGGCGGTCGGCGCCGCGCTCACCTTTACGCCCGACTTCGCCGTCCACTACGTCGGCTACCTGCACAACGCGGCGCAGGGCCAGCCCGGCTGGTCGGCGTGGTGGTTCAACCTGTGGTTGGCGATGGTGACGCCGCATGTGCCGCTGTTCGTCTGGTTGACACGCATCATCGAGAGCCTGATCGCGCTGGCGCTGCTGGTGGGCTTCGCCCGCAAGACGGTATATGTCCTTGGCGCGCTGTTCAGCCTGCTGGTGTGGAGCACGGCGGAAGGCTTCGGCGGCCCCTACACCGTGGGCGCAACCAACATGGGTGCCGCGCTCACGTATGTATTGATCTTCATCGCGCTGATCGGCATCAACGCCCGCGGCGGCCGCAGCCCCTACAGCCTCGACTACTTCATCGAAAGGCGCTGGCCGGGCTGGCGCCGCGTCGCGGAATGGGGCGGAACGAAGATCCTCGCACAGGAACCCGCGGTGCTGCCGTGGCGGATGCAGATTCCCGCCATCATCGGCGTCGTGGTGCTGCTGGTCCTCCTGATGCTGGGCCTGCAAAGTGCGTTGCACGTCCGCTCGCCCTCCCCGACCGCCGCCGCCGCCGCGGTCACGCCGCTGTCGCTGGCCAAGGCCGAGCCGACCGCACCGGCGCGCGACGCACGCCTGCCTCCGCTGATCGGTACCGGCAACAGCGTCGACGTCCACCTCGTGGCGACCGACCATTCGGTCGCGATCGCCAACGGCGTCGATTACCAGGCCTGGACCTTCGGCGGCAGCGTGCCCGGCCCGATCCTGCACGTCCGCCAAGGGCAGACGGTCAACGTAACCTTCACCAACCACGGCACCATGAAACACTCGCTCGATTTCCATGCCGCGGTGACGCCGCCCAGCGTGCACTACGTGGACATCGACCCGGGCCAGACGATCCGGTATTCGTTCGTCGCCAACACGCCGGGCGCGTTCCTGTACCACTGCGGCACGCCGCCGGTGCTGCTGCACATCGCCAACGGCATGTATGGCGCCTTGATCGTCGATCCGGCCAAGCCGCTGCCGCCGGCCGCCGCGAGCTACGTGCTGGTGCAGGGCGAGTGGTACACGCAGCAGGTGTCGGGCAACACCATGGGGCCGAGCTTCGAGAAAATGAGCGAGGAACGGCCCGACGAGGTGGTCTTCAACGGCGCGGCCTTCCAGTACCGCGAGCGCCCGCTCCCGGCGACCGCGGGCGAACGAATCCGGCTGTATGTCGTCGACGCCGGCCCCAACCTGTGGTCGTCGTTCCACGTGATCGGCGCGATCTTCCACGAGGTGTATCCGGATGGGGACCCGGCCCACGCGCTGACCGGCGTATCCACCTACACGATCGGGCCCGGTGCCGGCGCGATCTTCGACCTGGTGCTGCAGCAGCCCGGCAACTATCCGTTCGTGGACCACGACATGGCGCACGCGAGCAAGGGCGCGATCGGCGTCCTCGCCGTGCGCAGCGCGAACGGCGCGCCGCCCGCCAAGCCGGAAATCACCACCGCGCCGGCACCCGCGGCCCCGGCTGCCGCGACCGCCGCGACCTCGTCTGCTCCGGCCGGTCCGTACAAGTTCGACGCCGCGAAAGGGACGGCGCTTTTCACGGAACGCTGCGCGGCATGCCACCAGCCGACCGGCACCGGCATCCCGGGTGCGTTCCCGCCGCTCAAGGGCAACGCCGCGGTGCTCGATCCGGACCCCGCCAAGCAGATCGACACGATCCTGCACGGACTGCACGGCCAGAACGTCGGCGGCACCGTGTATGCGACGCCGATGCCGCCGTTCGGCAGCCTCTTGAACGACACCGAAATCGCCAACATCGCGAACCACGAACGGACCTCGTGGGGCAACCAGGCCAAACAGGTGACGCCCGCCGACGTGAGGGCAAGGCGGCAGTCCGGCGGGGGTGCAAAGCCCTAGCTCCCTTCTTTCCACTTCCGCCAGGGCGCGATGACGCAACTCCGACCGCGTTGAGCGTAGTTCGCGGAGCGGGCGGAGTCGGATTTCGGCCCTTCAGGCCTACGCCCAGGGCGAACGGAACCTGGAAGGCGCAGCACTAGCGCTGCGCCTTCCGGTTCGGCACCGCCGGCGCCACCACTACCCACAGCGCGAGCACGTACGCGAACACCGCCACGTACGCCACCGCGAACACCCACAGTGGCAGCGGCCAGTAGATCAACCGATCGATCCAGCCCGCGATCAGCGGTTGCGTGTTCGACGTGCCGGACAGGTCTCCCTGCCACAGCGTCAGGAAACACGCTCTCCCGAACACGGCCTGCAGCGCCACCACCGCGAGGCTCGCAAGGTGCGCCACGCGAAACCAGAAATTGCGCACCCAATGCCAGCGGCGCCATGCACCGACCGGGATCAGCACGCAACCCGCGACGTTGAACGCGATCACCGCGAGGTGCAGGATGAGGATGGATAACGCCGCCATTCGAAGCCCGGCCGCAACAAGTCAACTTCGCTGTTCCCCCTCCGCTCGGGAGAGGGTACCGAAGGGCAGGCGGGGGTACATCGTCGCCGAGCCATGAGGAACGATGCAACAGGACACCACAGGCGAGGCCGAACCCTCATCCGGCGCTCCGCGCCGCTTTTCCCGGAGGCAGCAGGGGAACGCACTCACAGCATGGTCACGAACTCTTCGGCCGCGGTCGGATGGATGGCCAGCGTGTTCCGGAAGTCGGCATAGCTCGCACCCATCCGCACCGCCACCGCAAAGCCCTGCAGGATTTCATCCATGCCGGGGCCGATGCCATGCAATCCGACGATGCGCTCGTCGTCGCCCGTGCACACCAGCTTCATCAACATCCTGCCTTCACGACCGGCGAGCGACCACAGCATCGGCGTGAAGCGGGTGGTGTGAACCCTCACCGCATCCCCGAACCGCTCCCGTGCCTCGCCCTCGGACATGCCGACGCTGCCGGCGGGTGGATGCGAGAACACCACCGTGGGAATGCAGCCGTAGTCGAGGCGCGCATGCGGCTCTCCCCCGAACAACCGGTCCGCGAGGCGGCGGCCGGCCGCGATCGCGACCGGAGTCAGCGCCGGCTTGCCGTTGACGTCGCCGATCGCATAGACGCCCGCGGCAGCGGTGTTTTCGAATGCATCGGTGGGGATGATGCCCTTGTCGCCGGCCACGATCCCGATGGCCTCGAGGTTCAGGGCTTCGCTGTTCGCGAGGCGCCCGATCGCGGAGATCACGCAGTCGAACGGACCGTGCCGCACCTTGTCCGAGCAATCCAGCCACAACGCGCCTGCATCCTGGACGATTCCCTTCACGCCGCAGCCTTCCCGGTGCGCGATTCCCTCGCTGCGCATCAACCGGCCGAGTTCTCCGCCGATGGCAGAGTCGAAGCGCGACAGCAAGCCACCGCTGGTGATCAATTCGACGCTGGCGCCAAGGGTACGCAATACGCCGGCAAGTTCCACGCCGATGTAGCCGCCGCCGATCACCCCGACACGCGGCGGCAGCTCGTCGAGGCGGAAGAAGCCGTCGGAATCGATCGCCCGTTCGCCCCCCGGCAATTCCAGGGGACTCGGCCGCGAACCGGTCGCGATGACGATGTGCGGCGCCTCGTAGTTCGTGGCGTCGGCGTGCAGCGCGTGCCCGCCGGCGAATTCGGCGGATGCCGGCACCACCTCGATGCCGAGTTTCCGCAAGCGATTCGCGTACGCTTGCCGCGCGCGCTCAACATATGTGTCGCGGTGCGCAACGAACGTGCGCCAGCGGAATGCGACAGGTTCAATGTCGAAGCCAACCGCCTTCCCCAACCGTTGGCCATCGGCGAGTTCGGCCGCGAGCCACATCGCCTTCTTCGGCACGCAGCCGCGGTTGACGCAGGTACCGCCGAGTTCGTTCGGTTCGAACAGCGTGACCGCGGCGCCGTGGGTCGCGGCGCGGACGGCAGTGGCGATGCCGCCCGAGCCGCCGCCGATCACCAGCAGATCCGATTGTCTTTTCATCGTGGCGTTCCTGCGTTCCGGGAGGTCCGCGCCAGGCATGGGCGCGGATGGCCGCTCGATTGCCCGAACCCATGTTATGCGAGCAATGCATCCACCTCCGCGCGGAGCGCCGCATCCATTTGCCATTGGACGGCGCGCGCATTGCTCTCGATCTGTTCCGGCCTGGTGGCGCCGGCGATCACGCTCGCCACTTCCGGGTGCGCGAGCAGCCAGGCGAAGGCGAGCTCCAGCAGGCTGCGGCCGTGGTCGCTGCACCAGGCGCGGAGCTTCTCGAGGCGCTTCCAGTTGGCCTCGGTCCGATAACGGTCACCGAGTTCCTTCCACTGCGCGAACCGCGAGTCCTCAGGTACCTCCTGGTCGCGCCGGTACTTGCCGGTGAGGAGCCCGCTCGCCAGCGGGAAATACGGAACCAGGCTCAAGCCGTGCGCGTGCAGCGCGGGCAGCATTTCCCTTTCGGCGTCGCGATCGATCAGGCTGTATTCGTTCTGTGCGCAGATGAAGCGATGGGTGCCGAGTTCGTGCGCGATCCATTCGGCGTCCACCACCTGCCAGGCGGCAAGGTTGCAGGCACCGATGTAGCGCACCTTGCCGGAACGGACGAGGTCGTCCAGCGCGCGCAGCGTCTCTTCCATCGGCGTCAGCGGGTCGGGCCAGTGCATGTAGTAGACGTCGATCCAGTCGGTCCCGAGGCGCGCGAGGCTCGCCTCCACCGCCTGCATGATGTAGCGCCGCGAAGCATCCCGGCGCGCGCCCTCGCGCATCGCCGATCCGAATTTGGTGGCGAGGATCACGTCCTTGCGGCGTTCGCCGAGAATCTTGCCGAGCAGCGTCTCCGAACCGCCCTTGTTGCCGTAGGAATCGGCGGTATCGAAGAAGTTGATGCCGGCATCGAGGGCTGCGTGCACCACGCTGCGCGTGCGCGCCTCGTCCACCCGGCCGCCGAAATTGTTGCAACCGAGCCCGAGCTCGGAAACCTGCAAGCCGGACGGCCCCAATGCGCGCGTCTTCATGGCTTTGCTCCTTGCGCTGCTGCAAAACATCCGAAAGGGTAGCGCGACCGCGCTGACCGTTCCGCAACACCCCGCCGGCAACACCCCGCCGGACGGGCGCAGGGTGCTAGGCTGCGGGTGATGGACGCCCCCGATCCACGCCCGCAACCGCCCGAAAAACCGTTGCCCGGCGACTGCTGCGAGACCGGTTGCGACCCGTGCGTGTTCGACCGGTACGCGGAGGAACTCGAAGCCTACGAGGAAGCGCTCGCCGCGTGGCGGGCGCGCCATCCGGGGGAGTGAGGCAGCCGGACACCCGCCGCGGCTTGGTTTCCCATGCGCCACGGCCCGAATGTCGAATCCCGCCGCCATCGATCGTCATACTGGCAGCGCGGCCTTGCAGGCGCGCACCTGCCGGCGGCTGCCGCCGCCACCGACACGAGGATCGAGATATGCCAAGCGTCAGCGCATCGAGGAACATCGCGGTCTGCCTGTGGTTCGACGGCAACGCCGAGGAAGCCGCCAACTTCTACGCCGGTACCTTCCCCGATTCGCGCGTGGATGCCGTGTTCCGGGCGCCCGGCGACTATCCGGCCGGCCAGCAGGGCGACGTGCTGACGGTGGAATTCACCGTGCTGTGCATGCCTTTCCTCGGCCTGAACGGCGGCCCGGGTGTCGAGTTCAACCAGGCGGTATCGTTCCAGGTCTTCACGCGCGACCAGGCCGAGACCGACCGCCTGTGGAACGCCATCGTCGGCAACGGTGGCTCGGAAAATGCGTGCAGTTGGTGCAGGGACCGGTTCGGCGTGGCCTGGCAGATCGTCCCGCGCGCGTTGATGGAAGGGATGTCGGATCCCGACCGCGCCGTCGCCAGGCGCGTATTCGACGCGATGATGACGATGACGAAGATCGACATCGCCACGATCGAAGCCGCCCGGCGCGGGTGAGCACGGTTCCATCATGCTGGCGGGCAACCCAGGATTCCGTTTCACTCCATCCGGGGAACGAATGTAGGTTGGGCTGAGCCATTCGTGTAGGTTGGGCTGAGCGATTTGTGTAGGTTGGGCTGAGCCATTCGTGTAGGTTGGGCTGAGCGATTCGTATAGGTTGGGCTGAGCCATTCGTGTAGGTTGGGCTGAGCGATTTTTGCGAAGCCCAACAGCGCCCATCCGATGTTGGGCTTCGCCGATGGAGCCCGGCTCAACCCAACCTGCAAACCTGGATTGCGGCCTACGCGCAATGACCAAAGACGGAAACCGTCGTCCC
>JAICJG010000127.1 GCA_025928585.1 Rhodanobacteraceae bacterium | reverse complement strand
CCACCGCCTCCGCCGCCTCCGGAGCCGCCGAAGCAGCCGCCGCCGAAGGTGGTAAAGATCGAAAAGCCGCCGCCGCTGCCGCCGCCGCCGGCGCCGCCGCCGCCGCAGGAACAGACACCCATGTCCACGCCGGCCGCGCCGCCACGCCCGCCTGCGCCGCCACCGCCGCCGGCCGACGTCGCGCCCTCGGTCGACATCAGCTACAAGAACCGCAATCCGCCGAAGTACCCGATCCAGGCGTTGCGGCAGGGTCATCAGGGCGAGGTCATCCTGGCCATCACGATCGACGCCTCGGGCGCAGTGGTCGACGTCAAGGTGCAGAAGTCGAGCGGCTATCGTGAGCTCGATCGCGCCGCGGAAGATGCCGCGCGTCACTGGCGGTTCAATCCGGGCATCCAGAACGGCAAGCCGTCCGGCGGCGTCGTGCTGGTACCGGTGAACTTCAGTCTGGCTGGTCTGCAATAGAAACTTCACGCTCCGGCGAATCGAATCCGCTAGAGTTTCTCAATCCACGTTCCACTTGCTACAACTTGAAGGAAGGGTAGCGCCATGATCCAAGAAGCAGCCTCCGCCGCCGCCGCACCAGTCGGCAATGCCAAAGCGCAAGCCCTCCAGCAGGTCGGCGCGAGTCATTTCCTTACTGAAATCGTCACCCATCCGGCAGCCCACGCGATCGACCTCCTGGTCCTGGTCGTGCTGGTGATCATGTCGGTGTCCTCGTGGTACTTCATCATCGCGATCGCGATCCGCAACGCGATGATCCGTTCACGCATGGACAAGGTCATCCAGAAATTCTGGGACACGCCGTCCGCGCAGGATGCCGTGCGGGTGATGGAAAAGCAGCCGCGCTCGGAACCGTTTTCGAAGATCGCGCTGGAAGCGGCCTCCGCCGCCGCGCACCACCAGCGCCATGAAGGCAGCCGGATGGTCGAGGCGCTCAACCGCTCCGAATTCGTGGACCGCGCGCTGCGCCAGGCAGTCGATCGCGAAAGCCGCAACCTCGAAGGTGGCCTCACGCTGCTGGCGACGGTCGGCTCGGCCGCGGTGTTCGTCGGCCTGCTCGGTACCGTGATGGGCATCTACTACGCGCTGATCAACCTCGGCGCCAGCGGCGAGTCGTCGATCTCCGCGGTCGCCGGTCCGGTCGGCCAGGCCCTGATCATGACGGCCATCGGCCTGTTCGCCGCGATTCCGGCGGTCATCGCGTACAACGCCTACTCGCGCGCCAACCGCACCACGATCGCGCACTTCGACGAATTCGCGCATGACCTGCACGACTTCTTCTCGACCGGCGCGCGGATCGAAGGTAACGCACCGGCCATGGCGGCGCGTCCGGCCGCGGCCACGCCCCCGCCGCCGGCGCTCAAGAAGTAAGAGGGTTTCGTCATGGCCATGAGTACCAATAGCGGCAGCGGGCCGGTCGCCGAAATCAACATCACTCCGCTGATCGACGTGATGCTGGTGCTGCTGGTCATCTTCATGATTACCGCGCCGCTGGTGCAGCACAACATCAAGATCGACCTGCCGCAGCCGAATCCGAACTCGAAACCGGACGAGACCACGCCGAAGACGCTGTTCATTCACGCCGACGGCACGATGACCTGGGACAACCTGCCGATCAGCAACATCGAACTGCAGGCGCAGTTCGCGACCATCGGCGCCAAGTCGATCGACCAGCAGCCGCAGGTGCACATCAAGGCCACGGACGATACGCAGTACAACTATCTGGCGGAAGTGATGGCGGAAGCCAAGCGCTACAACGTGCAGAAGATCGGCTTCGAGAAGTGAGGGAATGACGCCATGTCAATGAGTGTAGGTGACAACACCGGCAGCGACGTCCCCAAGGCCGAAATCAACGTCACGCCGCTTGCCGACGTGATGCTGGTGCTCCTGATCATTTTCATGATCACGGCGCCCCTGATGTCGCACAAGGTAAAGGTGGATCTGCCGCGCGCCAATCCCGACGTCAAGCCGTCGCCCGTGGAAGTGCCGCCGATCGATCTCGCGGTCGAGACGGACGGCACCCTCTACTGGAACGACAACCAGATTTCGGACGCGGTATTGAGTGCACGGCTTCGCGCCGCCGCCACCAGCCAGCCGCAGCCGGAATTGAACATCCGCGCCGACAAGACCACCCAGTACAAGGTCATCTGGAAGGTCATGCAGGAGGCGAAGGATGCGGGAATGGTGCACCTTGGCTTCATCACCCAGGGCAATGCCAAGGCAGCTTCCGGTCAGGTCGTCCACTGAGAGCACGTACGCCCGTTCCTCGGTGCACGGGCGGCTGACGCAAGCACGCCGGTCCCAGATTCCGCGCGCGACGGACCGCGCGCTGCGCCGCACGCCACCGGCTTCCGGCAAGGGTCAGGCCAGGATCGCGAGGTAGCTGCGGACGGTCGGTTCGAGGCCCTCATACAGCGCCTCGCAGATCAGCGCGTGCCCGATCGAGACCTCGGCCAATTCCGGAACGGCACGTCGGAATGCGCCGAGGTTTTGCTGGTCGAGATCGTGCCCCGCGTTGACCGCAAGCCCAGCAGCGGCTGCGCGCCGCGCGGTGTCGGCGCAGCGTGCCAACTCGCCCGCTTCATCGCCGCGCGATCGCGCCGCGGCGTAGGGGCCGGTGTAGAGCTCGATCCGTGCCACCCCGATTTCGCGCGCCCGCTCGAATCCCCGCGTCGTGCCCGGGTCCACGAACACCGAAACCCGGCATCCGCACGCATTCAGTTCCGCAACGAGCGGGGCAAGCTTCGCGGCATCGCGGGCGAGCTCGAAGCCGTGGTCGGAAGTGAGCTGGCCCTCGGAGTCGGGAACCAGCGTCGCCTGCGCAGGCCGCGCTTGGCGCACCAGTTCCACGAACCCGGGGTACCCGGCGCGCGGGGCGGCGAAGGGGTTGCCCTCGATATTGAATTCGACCCGTCCGCGGGTGAGCCTGGCGAGCAGCGCCACGTCCTCGGCCGTGATGTGCCGGCGGTCGGGGCGTGGATGCACGGTGATCCCTCCGCAGCCCGCCCGGATACAGGTCTCGGCCGCCCGAGCGAGGTCCGGTTCGCTGCCGCCGCGGGCATTCCGCAACACCGCGATCTTGTTGAGATTGACGCTGAGTACCGTCATGAGACCTCGCGGCACGGTTGCTCTTCGCGAAAAAGCAGGCCGTGGATGACCGTCCTCGGCCGCGTCGACCGCGAAAACATGAGGTAGGTGGCGGCCTTGGCAACGCGGCGATCAAGAATGATCGCATAAATACCGCCCAAAAAAACGGCGCGGAAGGCATTCCGCGCCGGAGAGTGCAATGCCCGCCGCCTTGCAGAAAGGCGGCGAACCTACGGGGAGACTACCCGTACTCATGAGACCTCCGCGCAGCGCCGGAGTTCCGGTCCGGCGCACGGTTCAGGTGGCATCCGGAGGGCGAAATGCGGCAATCTTCTGTCGTGGTCCACGCCACGCGAGCGCGCCCCGATAGCCGGGCGCGGCGTCGAAGCCCATGAGTTGCCATTCATCCGCGCCTCCCAGCACCGGGTCCACGCGCGCGAGCCGCCACTCCATGTCCCCGTGCCATGCGAAGGCCAGTCGCGCGAGGCCGAACGAGAGGCCTTCGCCTGCCGCCTTCAACACCGCTTCCTTGGCACACCAAAGGCCCATGAACGCGCGTTCACGATCAGCCGGTGCAAGCGATGCGAGCACCTCGGCTTCCGCGGGATCGAAATAGCGGCGGGCGAGCTCGATCGCGCGCAGCCGCTTGCCGAGACGTTCGACGTCCACGCCGAGTGCGGGCCCGGCGGAGAGCGCGGCGAGCGCGTAACCTCCACTATGCGACCAGTTGAACTCGAGCGCCGGTGCGATCCCGCGGCCGGACACGGCATCCGAGATCTTCGGTTTGCCGCGCGCGCCCTCGGCGAGCACCACGCCGGCTGCGGGGGAACCAAGATACGCTCCCAGCAACTTGCGCAGCGGTGCGCGTCCCTGCGACGGTTCGTAGGGAACGCGCCACAAATGGATCGCACCCGTATCCAGCCGTGCCGCGGCGGATTCGGGCGCCGCCTCGATGAACTTCATGCCGTGCGGCATCGGGAAACCGCGCGTACGGTCAATGCCGCACGCGGTCCTCGTACAGGCGCTGCACCACGGAAGGATCCGCCAGCGTCGAGGTGTCGCCGAGGGTTGCGAGGTCGACCTCCTGATTGCCGGCCTCGGCGACTTTGCGCAGGATCCGGCGCATGGTCTTGGCCGAGCGTGTCTTCGGCAGCGCCGGGGCCCATTGCAGGTATTCCGGTGCGGCGAACGCACCGATGCGTTCGCGGATCCCGGCGATGAGCTCCCCTTTCAAGCGATCGCTCGGCGCGACACCCTCCTTCGGCGTCACGAACGCATAGAGGGCGGTGCCCTTGATGTCGTGCGGACAACCGACGATCGCCGCTTCGGCCACGCGTTCGTCGGCCATCATGGCACTTTCCACTTCGGCCGTGCCGATGCGGTGCCCCGAAACGTTGATGACGTCATCGACCCGACCCGTGATCTTCCAGTCGCCGTCGGCATCGCGCCCGGCCCCGTCGCCCGTGGTGTACACGCCGGGATACATTCTGAAATAGGTGTCGATGAAGCGCTGGTGGTCGCCATACACCGTGCGCATCTGCCCGGGCCAGGAACCGGTGATCACGAGGTTGCCGGAACCCTCGCCTTCGATGACGCTGCCGTCGGCGTCGAGGATCGCGGGCTGGATGCCGAAGAACGGCTTCATCGCGGCGCCCGGCTTCAGTTCGGTCGATCCCGGCAGCGGGGAGATCAGGATGCCGCCGGTCTCGGTCTGCCACCAGGTATCGACGATCGGGCAGCGGCCCTCGCCGACCACATTGAAATACCATTCCCAGGCTTCCGGATTGATCGGTTCGCCGACCGAACCCAGGAGGCGCAGCGATTTGCGCGAGGTCTTCCGGACGGGCTCGTCGCCATTGCGCATCAGTGCCCGGATCGCGGTGGGCGCGGTGTAGAGGATGGTGACGCCGTGCTTGTCGCAAACCTGCCAGAGCCGCGACGCATCGGGCCAGGTCGGGACACCCTCGAACACCAGCGTGGTCGCGCCGTTCGCCAGCGGGCCGTACACGATGTAGCTGTGCCCGGTGACCCAGCCGACGTCGGCGGTGCACCAGTAGACGTCGTCCTCGCGCAGGTCGAAGATCGATTCGTGGGTCAGCGACACCCACACCATGTAACCGCCGATCGTGTGCAGCACGCCCTTGGGCTTGCCGGTGCTGCCGGAGGTATACAGGATGAACAGCGGATCCTCCGCATTCATGGGCTCGGGGTCGCACTGGCCGGATTGCCCTTCGACCAGCGTGTTCCACCAGCGGTCGCGCGGCGACTGCATGTTCACGGCACCGCCGGTACGGCGCACCACGACGACGGTTTCGACGCTGGTGGTGCCGGGGCGGGTCAACGCCTCGTCCACGTTCTGCTTCAGCGGAATCTTCTTGTTGGCACGCACCCCCTCGTCCGCAGTGACCACCAGCTTGCACGCGGAGTCGGCGATGCGCCCAGCCAGCGCGTCCGGCGAAAAGCCGCCGAACACCACCGAATGGATCGCGCCGATGCGCGCGCACGCCAGCATCGCGACACAAGCCTCCGGGATCATCGGCATGTAGATGGCGACCCGGTCGCCCTTGGCGACGCCGAGATTGCGCAACGCGTTGGCGAACCGGCACACCTCGGCATGCAGTTCGCGGTAGCTGATCGCGCGGGACACATTCGGGTCGTCACCTTCGAACAGCAGCGCAGTCTTGTCGCCCCGGCTTTCCAGGTGACGGTCGAGGCAACTGACCGTCGGGTTCAGCACGCCGTCGGCGTACCAGCGGATATGCAAATCGCTGGGGTCGAAGGAGACGTCGCGGATCTTCGTTGGCGGCTTGATCCAGTCCAGCCGTTTCGCGGCCTCGGCCCAGAAAGCCTCCGGGTCGCGCAGCGAATCCGCGTAGCGACGCCGGTACTCGTCAGGCGGCATGCGCTCGGCGGTGGCGAATGCGGACGGGACGGGATGCACCTTGCTCATCGCACGATCTCCTTCAACCACGCAAGGCGTCAAGCGTAGCAAATCGGCAGCCGCGCGCGGCAGGAAAGCCTCAGCCGTGCGGTCCGGGCGGTAGTCCGGGTCGTGCATCTGGCGGCTTGCGCACGGTGCTCCGCAGCGCCTCGATCTCGCGCTCGGTCATGTGCTCGGGACGCGAACTCGCGCGCAGGTGCCGGTCGATGAAGCCCAGGGCGGCAGCGATGCCGCACACCAGACCCACCACGATGCAAAGCCCCATCCAGCCCGCCGAGTGGCTGGCGAACGCCAGCATGAAGGCGACCAGCGACACGATGGCGAGAGCCCAGATCATGCGTGCGTCCAAGGGGGGTTGTCCGTGCGCGGATCATAACCCAGGGCCTGCTTCCGCCGGTATCGGTGGAACCGCAAAGCGCGACAGGCGCCACAACCCGGACAACTGCGCCGGCCAGCCCACGGCGGCCCATTCATTTGCACCCACCCGGCCCGATGGCGCTT
>JAICJG010000116.1 GCA_025928585.1 Rhodanobacteraceae bacterium | reverse complement strand
GTGGCCAAGTTCGGCGTCGAGGGCGACCTGCGCCGCGAGGTCGGCATCAGCGTCAAGCGCCTGATGGATCTCGGCACCTACCGCGGATTGCGCCACCGTCGCGGCCTGCCCGCGCGCGGCCAGCGCACCCGCACCAACGCGCGCACACGGAAGGGTCCGCGCCGCGCCATCAGGAAGTAATGCCGCGCGAGGCTGCGGCCAGTGAGCCTCGCCGATACACCTTTGCAACCGGACAACCCATGGACAAACCAGCTTCCAAGTCGAAGAAGAAGACCAAGCGCGTCGTCACCGACGGCGTCGCCCACGTCCAGGCTTCTTTCAACAACACCATCGTCACCATCACCGACCGCCAGGGCAACGCATTGTCATGGGCGACCGCCGGCGGCGCGGGCTTTCGCGGTTCGCGCAAGTCGACTCCGTTCGCGGCGCAGGTCGCGGCCGAGAAGGCCGGGCGGGTGGCGCTGGACTACGGCGTGAAATCGCTGGAGGTGCGGATCAAGGGCCCCGGCCCCGGCCGCGAATCCGCGGTGCGCTCGCTCAACGCGCTCGGCTACAAGGTGACCAACATCATCGATGTCACGCCGATCCCGCACAACGGCTGCCGTCCGCCCAAGAAGCGGCGGGTGTAGTTTTTGCGATTGTCCCGGATCGCGTGAATCAGATCGGCCGCCTGCGGCCCGAGTGACATCAGTGCGATCATCCCTGATCGCTGAGAATCAAAAGCGGCCATCTGGGGCCGCACTTTCGAAAAGAGCCTTCAACTATGGCACGTTACCGTGGTCCCACCTGCAAGCTGGCACGTCGCGAAGGCGCCGATCTTTCGTTGAAGAGCCCGGCGCGCGCGATCGATTCCAAGTGCAAGTTCGACAACAAGCCGGGCCAGCACGGCGTCGGCACCCGGCGTTCGCGACCGTCCGACTACGCGGTGCAGTTGCGCGAGAAGCAGAAGGTCAAGCGCATTTACGGGGTGCTCGAACGCCAGTTCGGCAACTACTACAAGAAGGCGACGCAGCTCAAGGGCAACACCGGCGAAAACTTGCTGCGGATGCTGGAAGCCCGCCTCGACAACGTGGTGTACCGCATGGGCTTCGCCGTGACCCGTGCGCAGGCGCGCCAACTGGTGTCGCACAAGGCCGTGCTGGTCAATGGCAAGAAGACCAATGTGCCTTCGCTGAGCGTACGTCCCGGCGACGAGGTCAAGCTTACCGAGCGCGCACAGAAGCAGTTGCGCGTGCAGGAGGCCATGAAGGTGTCGGAGAGCATGGACCTGCGGCCCGGCTGGATCGAGGTTGATGCCGGGAACGCCGCCGGCGTGTTCAAGGCGATGCCCGATCGCGGCGACCTGCCGAGCGACATCAACGAGGCATTGATCGTCGAGTTGTATTCGAAGTAGACGCGTTGCAGCCCGCGCGGCGCGGCCTTGGTGCCGTCGCCTGCGCCGTCGACGCGAACTGGATGGCCGATGCCGTCCGGTGTTGCACCATCGGAGCCCGAATCCTGCGTGGCTCCACCAGTGATCTTCCGGAGTAGCCCATGGCAGTCTCTTCCACCCAGGTTTTGCGCCCGCGCGGTCTCAAGGTCGAGCCGGTCGGCCCCAATCATGCGCGCGTCGTCGTCGAGCCGCTGGAGCGCGGTTACGGCCACACGCTCGGCAATGCGCTCCGGCGCGTGCTGCTGTCCTCGATTTCCGGCGCGGCGATCGTCGAAGCCGAGATCGACGGCGTGCTGCACGAGTACACGACGCTTGAAGGCCTGCAGGAAGATGTGATCGAGGTCCTGCTGAACCTGAAGGGCGTCGCGTTGCGGTTGAACGGCGTCGACGAGTCGACCCTCACCCTTTCGAAGAAGGGCAAGGGTGTGGTGACCGCGGGCGACATCACCACCGACCACACGGTCGAGATCATCAACCCCGAGCACGTGATCTGCCACCTTACCAAGGACGTCTCGCTGAACATGCGGCTCAAGGCTCGTCGCGGCATCGGCTACCAGCCGGCCGTGACCCGCACCAATCCGGACGAGGAAGCCCGTCCGATCGGCCGCCTGCAGATCGACGCGTCGTTCTGTCCCGTCCGCCGCGTTGCGTATTCGGTCGATGCCGCGCGCGTCGAGCAGCGCACCAATCTCGACAAGCTGGTGCTGGATGTCGAGACCAACGGCACCGTCGCAGTCGACGAGGCCGTGCGCCAGGCCGCGCAGACCCTGCACGAGCAACTGTCCATATTCGGCGACTTCAAGAGCCGCGACATGACCGAGTCGGAGAAGGACAAGACCGGCGTGTCGCCGCTGCTGCTGCGCCCGATCGACGACCTGGAACTCACCGTGCGTTCGGCCAACTGCCTGAAGGCCGAAAGCATCTACTACATCGGCGACCTGGTGCAGAAGACCGAGGTCGAGCTGCTGAAGACCCCGAACCTCGGCAAGAAGTCGCTCACCGAGATCAAGGACGTGCTCGGCGCCAAGGGCCTTGCGCTCGGCACCAAGCTCGAGAACTGGCCGCCGGCGGGAATTTCATCCGGGATGCAGCTGGGCTGAGACAGGAGACGTTCTCGCGCCCGTACCTTCGCGGGTTTATTTGTGCGATCGTGCGGGATCGCTGCGCCACGAGCGGCCGGATAATCTTCAACGATTTCTCGGTCGGCAACACCAGAACGGGCTTCCTGCCCTGGCTTTTCACAAAAGCTCGCTTCGATGGGGCTTGTTCCAACGCAATAGCGGGTAACCGCGGGACTCCGGACACAGGCGCCGGCTTCCCATAACGATAAAGAGAGAAAACCATGCGCCACCTCAAATCCGGACGCAAATTCAACCGGACCAGTTCCCATCGCGAGGCCATGTACAAGAACATGACGGCCTCGCTGATCAAACACGAGCTGATCCGCACCACGTTGCCCAAGGCCAAGGACCTGCGCCGGGTGGCCGAGCCGCTGATCACGCTGGGCAAGGTCGATGGCGTCGCCAATCGCCGGCTTGCGTTCGCCCGCCTTCGCGACAAGCAGGCGGTCGGCAAGCTGTTCGTGGAATTGGGTCCTCGCTATCGCGAACGCGCCGGCGGATACCTGCGCATCATCAAGTGCGGCAACCGCGTCGGCGACAATGCGCCGATGGCGTACGTCGAACTGGTCGATCGCCCGCAGGCACCGGCTGCCACGGAAGACTGAGCGACTTCGACTTCGTGAGGCGTTGAAAACCCCGGCCCAGGCCGGGGTTTTCGCTTGTGGACCGGATGCGCGCGGCGGCGTTCAGCCTTTGCCGGGGGTCGCTGCGAGCAGCGTGGATGCTGGTGCGTTGGGCCGCATGCTCGTGGTGCGGGATTGCCCGCTTGCGGCGCAGTGCCTGCGGCTGACGGGTATGCTCCCGGCCGAGCGACGGAACGGAACACCTGGGATTGCTGACAGGCGCTCCCAAAGGCGCTAACGTTGCATGATTGTCCCCGGTGATCGTGTCGATCATGAATCCTTTCCGCTGGTCCTTCCGCGTCGCGTTCCTGCTTGGCTTCGTGGTCTGCGCCGCGCTGCTCGGCTATGCGCTGTACGCCGAGCAACAGCTCCGCCTGATGCCGTGCAACCTGTGCATCCTGCAGCGGGTGGCGTTCGTCTGGATGGGATTGTGGTTCCTCATCGGTGGATTGCACGCGCCCCGCGCGGGCGGGCGCTGGGTGTACGTGGCGCTGGTGCTGGTCGGTGCGGCTTTCGGCGTCGCGATCGCTGCTCGCCAGTTGTGGCTGCAATCGCTGCCCGCCGACCAGATTCCGAGTTGCGGCGCGCCGTACAGCATGCTGTTGCAGCAACTCCACGCCGGCTCGTTGCCGTTCGGCCGGTTCGTCACGCTGATGCTCAGCGGTTCTGGTGATTGCGCGCAGGTGACGTGGCGCTTCCTCGGGCTTTCGATGGCCGGCTGGACCCTGATCTGGTACGTGCTGCTCGCCGTCTGGGCAGCCGTTCCGCGGTCGCGCCGAAACCACTTGCGGAACGCGCCCCCATTGCGGGCGCTGGGAAGGTGAACATGGCTGGCCCCGAATCACCTCCGCACGCCGCGTTGCGCCCCGTCCGCGAGGCGCAGCCCTGGTGCGTCGATGGTTGGCGTGCGCGGCCCGCCGCGCAGATGCCGCAGTACGACGATCCGGTGGAATTGCAACGGGTGCTGGAGAGATTGGGCCAGTTGCCGCCGCTGGTGACGTCCTGGGAAGTCCTGGCGCTCAAGGACCTGCTGGCCGAGGCCCAGGCCGGCAAGCGCTTCGTGCTGCAGGGCGGCGATTGCGCCGAGACCTTCGCCGACTGCAACCACGAGGTGATTGCCAATCGCCTGAAAGTCCTGCTGCAGATGAGCCTGGTGCTGGTACACGGCCTCAGGATGCCGGTGTTGCGGGTCGGCCGCTTCGCCGGCCAGTACGCCAAGCCGCGTTCGGCTGATACGGAAACCATCGAGGGCGTGACCCTGCCCGCGTATCGCGGGGATCTCGTGAACGGCCCCGAATTCACATCTGCGGCGCGCCGTCCCGATCCGATGCGGATGGTCGAGGGTCACGCGCGCTCGGCGATGACCATGAACTTCGTGCGTGCCCTGGTCGACGGTGGGTTCGCCGACCTGCACCATCCCGAGTACTGGAACCTCGCCTGGGTGGAGCGCTCGCCGCTCGCTGCCGAGTATCGCCGCATGGTGGACGGCATCGGTGGCGCGGTGCGCTTCATGGAGACGCTGGCCGGGCCGATCGTCGGCTTCATGAAGGTCGATTTCTTCACCTCGCACGAAGCGCTGCTGTTGCCCTACGAGCAGGCGATGACGCGCCAGGTCCCGCGCCAGTGGGGCTGGTTCGACCTGTCGGCGCATTTCCCCTGGATCGGGATGCGCACGGCGGCGCTCGATGGCGCGCACGTGGAGTTCTGCCGCGGCATCCGCAACCCGATCGCGATCAAGGTCGGCCCCGCGATGCATGCCGACCAGCTGCGGCAACTGATCGACATCCTGAACCCCGACGACGAACCTGGCCGCCTGACCCTGATCCACCGCATGGGCGCGGGCGGCATCAGCCAGCACCTGCCGCGGCTGATCGAGGCGGTGAAGGCCGAAGGACGGCGGGTGCTGTGGGTGTGTGACCCGATGCATGGCAACACCGAGAAGCTCGGCAGCGGCGTCAAGACCCGCCGCTTCGCCAACATCCGCAGCGAACTCGAGCAGGCTTTCGAAATCCACGCGGCGGCTGGCACCAGGCTCGGCGGCGTGCATCTGGAATTGACTGGTGAGGACGTGACCGAATGCATGGGCGGCGCGCGCGACCTGTCCGAGGCCGACCTCGCCCGCGCCTACAAGTCCACGGTCGATCCTCGGCTCAATTACGAACAGGCGCTGGAGCTCGCGATGCTGATCGTGCGCAAATCGGGCCAGGCCACGCGCTGAAATTCAGCGATCCGGTTCTGTATCGGCAAAGCCGGCGCGATCGCCCGTCGCACGGTCCTCACCTGGCGTGTATCAATCGGCGGCCGCTTGCGCCAGTTCCCGCCATGGCTCGATGGTCCAGAATCCGCGCGCCTGCCCGGACGGCGAGGACAACACGAACACCCGGCTGCCTGCGATTCGCGCGTCCTGCTCGCCATAGGCGAGATACCGCCCTGCGGAGGCGAGGCCGGCGCGCGCCGCGTTCTTGCTGGTGAACGCGACGATGCGCGGCCGGTGACGCGCCAGCTTGCGGCGCAGCGCCGCTGCATCGAAGGCAGTCAGGGGCAGGTCCTCGTCGGAGCCGAAATGGTGCTTGGCGACATCGGTCAGTCCGATCCCGAACTCGAGCGCCCGGCGATATTCGGGTGGCGCGAGGCGCACCGGCGTCAGGCCGACCTCGAACAAGGTCCGCCAGAAATAGTTGCCGGGATGGGCGTAGTAGGCGCGCTCCAGGGCGGAACGCGTGCCGGGAGCCGTGCCGCAGAACACCACGCGCAAACCCGGCGCGAGGATGTCGGGCAGGACGGGGCGGTGGCGGGGAGGCACCGCCCGATTGTGGCACGCACCCACCGCGTGGTCAGCCGGAGCCGAAAGCTGCGGGCGGCGGTCGCGGTAGTCCCGACTTGCGGCAGGTGACGAAAGGCGATCGCCGTGCGACCATCACCACCGTTCGCCCTGCGTTTGCGCAACGCCATGGAACCCAGCCCCGCCGGTACCGTGTTGCCCGCCCACCGCCAGGCCCCCGATCTGCACGCCGGGTTCTGGCGGCGGGTTGCGGCATGGTTCATCGACATGCTGATCGCCGGCGCGCTGCATTGGCTGCTGGTCCTCTCGCTCGGGACCTGGCTGCTGGTGCCGTGGGCGATGCTGGGCGGCGCGCGTGGCGCCGCGGCAGCGCAATTCTTCGACACTGGGCTGCAGCCGATCGGCATCCTCGTCCTGTGGCTGTACTTCGCGCTGTGCGAATGCTCGCGCTGGCAAGCCACGCCGGGCAAGCTCGCGCTCGGTCTGCAGGTCACCGACGATTTCGGGGAAAGGATCGGATTCGCGCGCGCCAGCGGCCGCTACTTCGGCAAGTACCTGTCGGCGCTGATCCTCGGTATCGGTTTCCTGCTGGCCGGATGGACCGCGCGCAAGCAGGCGCTGCACGACCTCTTGGCGGGTTGCTGCGTGGTGCGCAAGGCCGGGCTGGTCGCGTGGCGGAGCCGATCGTCGACGGACGCCCTGCCCGAGGCGACGGCGCATGCGGCAGCGCTGCCGCTGCAAACCGGGATGCCCGGCTGGGCGACCGCACTGCTGGTGATCGCCGGTTGCTTCTTCCTGATCCCGATCGCGGCCATCCTCCTCGCAATCGGAATCCCAGCCTACCAGGGCTACGCGGTGCGCGCGGAGGTGTCGCAAGGGGTTCGGATGACCGGCCGCGCGCGTGCGCTGATCGGTGAATACATCGGGAAGCGGGGCGCACTTCCTGGCAGCAATGCCGACCTCGGGCTGCCGATGCCCCAAGAGATCCGGGCACGCTATGTCACGAGCGTCCGGGTTGCCGAGGGCAAGGTGGTCGTGACCTATGGCAACGAGGCCAACTCCGCGATCCGTGGCGGTCACGTGGTGATCTCACCGGCCGGCAATGCCGCGATGCTGAGCTGGCACTGCAGCAGCCCCGATATCGACGTGCGTTACCTGCCGCGGCAGTGCCACGATTGAGCCGTGGCCGCGGCCGGGCGGAGGTACGCCTTCCCTGGTCCTCTGTCTCGAGTCTCGGGTTCTACGCCGCTTGTCGCGAGGCGCGCTTGCGATCGTTCTCGGTCAGGTGCTTCTTGCGCAGCCGGATTTCCTTCGGCGTCACCTCGACCAGTTCGTCGTCGTCGATGAATTCCAGTGCCTGCTCGAGCGACAGCCGCACCGGTGGTACCAGCGTCAGCGCGTCGTCCTTGCCGGCCGCGCGGATGTTGGTGAGCTGCTTGGCGCGCAGCGCATTCACCGTGAGGTCGTTGTCCTTGGCATGGATGCCCACCAACTGGCCTTCGTAGATCTGCACCCCTGCGTCGATCAGCATGCGGCCGCGATCCTGCAACCCGAACAGCGCATAGGCCGGGGCAGGGCCGGTGCCGTTGGAAATCATCACGCCGTTCTGGCGCTTGCCGATGATGCCTTCGGCGCGTGGGCCGTAATGGTCGAACACAT
>JAICJG010000098.1 GCA_025928585.1 Rhodanobacteraceae bacterium | reverse complement strand
TCGCGCCCGCGGATCGTTCGCCGTTCTCGCCGAGTTCGTTTCCGAAGCCTCCCCGTCGCCGCCACGTCCACGCAGCCAGCGGGCATAATCGTCGAGGTCGCCGTCGAACGGTTCCACCCGGCCACCCGCTACGCGCCAGAAGCTGCTGCACACGAGGCCGAGCAGATGACGGTCGTGCGCCACCAGTACCAGCGCACCGGGGTAATCGTTGAGCGCATCGGCCAGCGCACTGCGCATTTCGAGGTCGAGGTGGTTGGTCGGCTCGTCCAGCACCAGCAGGTTGGGCTTGCGCCATGCGATCAGCGCGAGCGCAAGGCGCGCGCGCTCGCCACCCGAGAAGTGCTCGATCGGATCGAAGGCGCGCTCGCCCGCGAACTGCCACTGGCCCAGCCAATCGCGCAGCGCCTGCGGCGGCGCATCCGGAGCGGTTTCGCGCAGGTGGTCGAAGGGCGTATCGCCCGCGCGCAAGGCCTCCACGGTGTGCTGCGCGAAATAACCGATCACGAGATCCTTGTGCGCCGCGCGTTCGCCAGAAAGCGGCGGCAGCTCGCCCACGAGTGTCTTCACCAGCGTCGACTTGCCGGCGCCATTCGGACCCAGGAGTCCGATCCGGTCGCCGGCTTCGACACGGAAGCGCACGTCGCCGAGCACCTTGAGCCCCTCTCGCTCCGGGAGAGCCGGATCTGGATCGGCGAGCAGCCGTCCCTGGTGCGTGGTCCCGGTGCGGCCGTCCCTGGCCACCCGTTCGAATCGGCGCGTGATGCCATCGGCATCACGCAAGCGTCGCTTCTCACCCTCTCCCGAAGGGAGAGGGGAAAAAGCGTAGCCCGCCCCGACGTGTTCCAGCTTCAACATCGACTGCGGCAGGCGTGCGGCCGCCGGGAAACGGAATTCGAATCCTCGATCGATGCGCACCGCTTCGGTGCCGGCGAGCTTTTCCAGCCGTTTGATGCGCGACTGCGCCTGGCGCGCCTTGGTCGCCTTGGCCCGGAAGCGGTCGATGAACGATTGCAGGTGCGCACGTTCGACCTGCTCCTTGGCAAACGCGGCCTGCTGCTGGTGCAGGCGTTCGGCGCGCTGGCGTTCGAAATCCGAGTAGTTGCCGCCGTACAGGCGCGCACCGCCCTGCTCCAGGTGCAGGACGTGGTCGACCGTGCCGTCGAGGAACTCACGATCGTGCGAGATCACCATCAGCGTGCGCGGGTAGCGGCGCAGCCACTGCTCCAGCCACAGCACCGCGTCGAGGTCGAGGTGATTGGTGGGCTCATCTAGCAGCAGAAGGTCCGACGGCGCCATCAGTGCGCGCGCAAGGTTCAACCGGCCGCGCCAGCCGCCGCTGAACGCCGCGACCGGCCGGTCGTGATCATCCGGCTTGAAGCCGAGGCCGTGCAGCAACTTTCCGGCACGGGCGCGGCCGTCGTAGCCGCCCATCGCCTCGATCCGCTGGTGCGCCGCTGCCACCCCCTCGTGGTCACCGGCGGCTTGCGCGCGCGCTTCACCTGCGAGCGCCGCGGCGAGTTCGTCATCGCCGCCGAGGACGTAGTCGATCGCCGCATCCGGCAACGCCGCGGTTTCCTGGGCGACCGACGCAATTCGCAGCGCGGCAGGCAGCTCCAGCGCCCCGGCGTCGGCCTCGACCTCGCCGAGGATTGCCGCGAACAGGCTGGACTTGCCGCTGCCGTTGCGCCCCGCCACGCCGATCTTCCAGCCGTCGTGGAGTACCGCGTCGACGCCCGACAGCAGGAGACGGCCGCCGCGGCGAAGCGCGAAGGCACGAAATGCGATCACGCGTAACGCACACCCGTGATTTCGTAATTGCGTTCGCCGGCGGGCGCCTCGAATGCAAAGCTGTCGCCCTCGCATTTGCCGATCATCGCGCGCGCGATCGGCGAGGACACCGCGATCAGGCCCCGTTTGATGTCGGCTTCGATGTCGCCCACGATCTGGTAGGTGACGGTGTCACCGTTGTCGGCGTCCTCGAGGTCGACGACCGCGCCAAACACCACCTTGTCGCCCGGGTTCAGGGTGGCGGGGTCGATGATCTGGGCAGTCGAGAGCGCCGCCTCGATCGCATGGATGCGACCTTCCACGAAGCCCTGCTGTTCGCGGGCCGCGGCATATTCGGCATTCTCGCTCAGGTCGCCGTGCGCGCGCGCCTCGGCGATCGCCGCGATGATCTTGGGACGCTCGACGGATTTCAGGCGGTCCAGTTCCGCGCGCAGGCGCTCCGATCCGGCTTTGGTCATGGGGGCTCGCTGCATATGCGGGGCTCCTTTCGATTGCGTGCCTGCGCCGCTGTCGGCCGCGCAGACGGGTGTGGACGGATATGCCGGCTGCCGCCGGAGTCAAGCCGCAGCGACTTGGTCGCCGCGCCGGCCTGCATCGCGCTGGTCCAGCTCGGCGTGCAGTTCCTGCAGGCTGATGACGTCACCCTGCCCGCGGAAATCCAGCGAATGCAGGAGCGCCGCGGCACCGGCGACGGTGGTCGAATAGGTGACGTGCTGCTGGAGGGCCGATCGCCGGATCGAGAATGAGTCGGCGATCGCCTGTCGCCCTTCCGTCGTGTTGACGATGTAGGCGATTTCGCCGTTCTTGATCGCATCGACGATGTGCGGGCGGCCTTCCAGCACCTTGTTGATTCGCTCGCACTCGATGCCGTGCTCGCGCAGGTACGCCGCGGTGCCGCCGGTGGCGATCATCGGGAAACCGCGCCGCTGCAGGTTGCGCGCCACGTCCAGCAGGCGTGGTTTGTCGGCATCGCGGACCGACAGGAACACCTTGCTGCCCGGCGCCGGTGCCGCGATGTGGGCGGCTTCGTGCCCGCGCGCGAACGCTTCCCCGAAGCTTCGGCCCACGCCCATTACTTCGCCGGTCGATCGCATTTCGGGTCCGAGGATCGGGTCGACGTTCTGGAACTTCAGGAACGGGAAGATCGCTTCCTTGACCGACCAGTAGTGCGGCACCCGCTCGATGGTCGCGCCCTGTGCCGCCAGGCTGGCGCCGGCCATGCAGCGCGCCGCGATCTTCGCGAGCGGACGCCCGGTGGCCTTGGACACGAACGGCACAGTGCGAGAAGCGCGCGGATTCACTTCGAGGATGTAAACGTCATCACCCTGGATCGCGAACTGGGTGTTCATCAATCCGACCACACCGAGTTCGCGCGCAAGCAACAGCACCTGCCGCCGCAGTTCGTCCTGGATATCCGGTGACAACGAATACGGCGGCAGCGAGCATGAGGAATCGCCGGAATGCACCCCGGCTTCCTCGATGTGCTGCATGATGCCGCCGATCAGGACCATGCCGTCTGCGTCGGCCACCGCGTCCACGTCGACCTCCACCGCGCTGTCGAGGAAGCGGTCGAGCAGCACCGGCGATGATTCCGAGACGCGTACGGCGTCGCGGATATAGCGCGCCAGGTCCTCGTCCGCATGCACGACTTCCATCGCGCGGCCGCCGAGCACATAGCTTGGCCGCACGATCAGGGGGTAGCCGAGCTCGCGCGCCAGCACCATCGCCTCTTCGGCAGTGCGCGCGATCCGGTTCGGCGGCTGCTTCAGGCCGAGTTTCTCGATGCACTGCTGGAAGCGTTCGCGATCCTCGGCGAGATCGATCGAATCCGACGAGGTGCCGATGATCGGTACGCCCGCGGCTTCCAGCGCGCGCGCGAGTTTCAGCGGCGTCTGGCCGCCGTACTGCACGATCACCCCGGTCGGCTTTTCCTTGTCGACGATTTCGAGCACGTCTTCCAGCGTCACCGGCTCGAAGTACAAACGGTCCGAAGTGTCGTAGTCGGTCGAAACGGTTTCCGGATTGCAGTTGACCATGATGGTCTCGAATCCGTCCTCCCGCATCGCGAGCGCCGCGTGCACACAGCAGTAGTCGAACTCGATCCCCTGCCCGATCCGGTTGGGGCCGCCGCCGAGCACCATGATCTTCTTGCGGTCGGACGGATCGGCCTCGCACTCTTCCTCGTAGGTCGAGTACATGTATGCCGTGGTGGTGGCGAACTCGGCCGCGCAGGAGTCCACCCGCTTGTAGACCGGCCGCACGCCCAACGTATGGCGAAGGTGGCGCACCGACTGCTCGTCGGACTGCAGCAGCCGGGCGAGCCGCGAATCGGAAAAGCCCAGGCGCTTGAGGTCGCGCATGCGCGCGGCATCCAGCGCGCGCATCCCGCCCGCGCGCACGTCGGCTTCCGCCACCACGATGTCCTCGATCGCCGCGAGGAACCACGGATCGATCCGCGACAGCTCGTGGATGTCCTGCAGCGACAACCCGGCACGGAACGCGTCGCCCACGTGGAAGATCCGTTCCGGCCCCGGCTGGCGCAACTCGCGCTTGAGGAGTTCCATGCCTTCCGGCGTATGCCAGTCGATGCCCCCTGGATTCAGGCCATCATGGCCAGTCTCGAGGCCGCGCAACGCCTTGTGCAGCGATTCGGCGAAGGTGCGGCCGATCGCCATCACCTCGCCCACCGATTTCATCTGCGTCGTCAGGTGCGGATCCGCGGCCGGGAACTTCTCGAACGCGAAGCGCGGAATCTTGGTGACGATGTAGTCGAGCGCCGGCTCGAACGATGCCGGCGTCCTGCCGCCGGTGATTTCGTTCCTGAGTTCATCGAGCGTGTAGCCGACCGCGAGCTTGGCGGCGACCTTGGCGATCGGGAAGCCGGTGGCCTTCGAGGCCAGCGCCGACGACCGCGAAACGCGCGGATTCATCTCGATCACGACCACCCGGCCATCGGCGGGGTTCACGCCGAATTGCACGTTGCTGCCACCGGTGTCGACGCCGATCTTGCGCAGCACCGCGATCGAGTAGTCGCGCAGGCGCTGGTATTCCTTATCGGTAAGCGTCAACGCCGGCGCCACCGTGACCGAGTCGCCGGTGTGCACGCCCATCGGATCGAAGTTTTCGATCGCGCACACGATGATGCAGTTGTCCGCACGGTCGCGGACCACTTCCATCTCGAATTCCTTCCAGCCGAGCACCGACTCGTCGATCAGCACTTCGTGATTCGGCGAGAGTTCCAGTCCGCGCGTGACGATGCGCTCGAATTCCTCGACGTTGTACGCGATCCCGCCACCGGTACCGCCGAGCGTGAACGACGGACGCACGATGCACGGAAAGCCGAGCGCAGCCTGGCCTTTGCGCGCCTCGTCCAGCGTCCGCGCGATCGCCGACTTCGGCGACGCGAGCCCGATCTCGTCCATGGCATTGCGGAACAACTCTCGGTCCTCGGCCATCCGGATGGCCTCGCGCGATGCGCCGATCAGTTCGACGCCGTGCTTCTCCAGCACACCATGGTCGGCAAGGTCCAGCGCGCAGTTGAGCGCGGTCTGCCCGCCCATCGTCGGCAGCAGCGCGTGGGGCTTTTCCTTCTCGATGATCCGCTCGACGGTGCGCCAGTCGATAGGCTCGATGTAGACCCGATCGGCCATCTCCGGATCGGTCATGATCGTCGCCGGATTCGAGTTCACCAGCACCACGCGATAGCCTTCCTCGCGCAGCGCCTTGCACGCCTGCGCACCCGAGTAGTCGAATTCGCAAGCCTGGCCGATCACGATCGGACCGGCGCCGATGATCAGGATGGTTTTGATGTCGGTGCGGCGGGGCATAGGCGTCAGAGAGCAGGGAGCAGGGATGAGGGAGCAGGGAGTTTCGACTTCAGGCGGCCTTGGAGCCCGCGCAACATCAATCGAACCACTTGGATTTCCTTGAACGGGTTGTCCGGACACCAAGTCGGCGCCGTGAATGCCCCGGGCCAGTTCGACCAGCGTCGACAGCTCTGCAAGGGAACCGATCGCAATACTGGTGAACCGCAGGGATCCATGCGAGGAATTGCGCGCGTGTCCGTCGGCAATATTGGCGGGCACCGACATACCGCGGCGCGTTGAAGCTGCGAGATGAGGCCGCAGCGATCGCGGAACGTCCCGATCACGCTCCCTGCTCCCTGCTCCCCGCTCCCTGCTCCCGCATCATTTTGGCGAACCGCGCGAACAGGTACGCGATGTCATGGGGGCCTGGGCTCGCCTCCGGATGTCCCTGGAAGCAGAACGCCGGCCGGTCCGTCAGTGCGAAGCCCTGCAGCGAGCCGTCGAACAGCGAGGTGTGGGTGACGCGCGCGTTGGAAGGCAAGGTCGCGGGATCGACTGCGAAGCCGTGGTTCTGCGAGGTGATCAACACCCTGCCGTCGTCCAGGTCCTTCACCGGGTGATTGGCACCGTGGTGGCCGAAGGGCATCTTCAGGGTCTTCGCACCGAGCGCGAGGCCCATCAATTGGTGGCCGAGGCAGATCCCGAACAACGGAATCCCCGCGTCGAGGAAAGTGCGCGTCGCCTCGATTGCATAGGTGCATGCGGCTGGATCGCCGGGCCCATTCGTCAGGCAAATGCCGTCGGGGTTGTTCGCGAGGACTTCGGCGGCAGGCGTCTGCGCCGGCACCAGCGTCACCTCGCAGCCTTGTTCCACGAGCAGGCGCAGGATGTTGTGCTTGACGCCGAAATCGTAGGCCACCACCTTGAAATTCGCGGCCGGCTTGTGGAAAGCCTGGTCATCGAGTTCGTAGTTGCCTTCGCGCCACTCGACCGCTTCGCGCGTACTGACGACCTTGGCGAGATCGACCCCGTTGAGCCCGGGAAACGCGCGCGCTTTGCCGACCGCATCGGCAGCATCGATCGACTCCCCCGCAATGATGCAGCCATGCTGGGCGCCCTTGTCGCGCAGGATGCGGGTGAGTTTGCGGGTGTCGATGCCGGCGATCGCCACGATCCGCTGGCGCTTCAGGTACTCGGGCAACGATTCCCGGCTGCGCCAGTTCGATGCGAGCCTCGGTACGTCGCGCACGACCAGACCCGCTGCCTGCACCTTGCCCGATTCCTCGTCAACCGCGTTGCAACCGGTGTTGCCGACGTGCGGTACCGTCAGAGTCACGATCTGCTGCGCGTAGGATGCGTCGGTCAGGATCTCCTGATAGCCGGTCATCGCGGTGTTGAACACCACTTCGCCAACCGTCGCGCCGGTCGCCCCGATGGCCTCGCCGTGAAAGAGCGTTCCGTCGGCGAGGGCAAGGAGGGCGCGGGTCGGCATGGACGTATTCCGGGTGCAAGTTGACCCGCAAGCCGCGCGGAAGCGGGCTCGGGTCGTGGATTCAGGCAAGTCACGATGTTAGCAGAACCCCAGCCGACATTCAGGGCCCGCGCCGGGGCCGGCGATACAATGCGTGCATCCCGAGGACCCGTCCATGACCGAAACCGCACTGCTCGACCCTGCCCGCCTGGACCGCCCGGATACCCTGGTGCAGCGTGAGCCGTTTTCGTTCCTGATCGCGCACAGCCAGCTTCCCGAACCGGCGCGCAGCGATCTGGAACGCGATTTCCCGAAATACTCCGGCGCAGGCTTCTTCCCCTACGACGAGCACGAATGCGGCCCGTCGATCCGCGGGCTGGTGGACGCGGTCACCGCGCCCGCTTTCGCGAACGCGGTCGGCGCCAAGCTCGGGATCGACGATCTGGGGGGGTACCCGACGCTCGTCACCATCTGCAGGCACCTCAACAAGCGCCACGGCACCATCCATACCGACAGCCGTTCGAAGATCGCCACCGCCTTGCTGTACCTCAACGCCAGTTGGCACGACACCAGCGACGGCTGCCTGCGCTTTCTGTCGAAGATCGACGACATCGACGCGACCGTCGCCCCGGAGGTGAAGCCTTTGTATGGCGAATTCGTGATCTTCAAGCGCGCCGACAATTCCTTCCACGGCCATCTTCCCTACGAAGGCGAGCGCCGGGTGGTCCAGGTGGCTTGGCTGACCAGCGAGGAAGAGAAGTTGCGCAAGACCCAGCGCGGGACCGCGACGCGCTTCTTCAAGAAACTCGCGGGCCGCCTCGATCGCAAGTTCGGTGCCGGCCGCGACCGCAACGCTGCTCATCGGAACTGATCGGCAGCCGCGACCGGGGAGCACCATTCAGCAAACGAACGCAAATCAACGCGAGTCAGATCAAATGTGTTGTTGTATTTGCGTCCACTCGCGTTCATTGGCGGACTACCGCTTTTGCCGCTCCCGCAGAACATCGTCAATTGAATAGGTGCCCGCCGGCTTGCCGACCAGCCACGCCGCGGCGGCGAGTGCACCGCGCGCGAAAATCGCGCTGTCGAATGCGCGGTGCGAAAGCTCGATGCGCTCATCCCGGCTCGCCAGCATCGCGGTGTGTTCGCCGACGATGTCGCCCGCGCGGATCGATGCAAAGCCGATTGCACCGCTCCGCCGTGGGCCGGTGTGGCCATGGCGTCCGTATGCCGCGACTTCCTCGAAGTCCCGCCCGCGCGCCGCGGCCGGGGCGCGCCCCAATGCCAGCGCGGTGCCAGACGGTGCGTCGGCCTTTTCCGCGTGGTGCGCTTCGAGAATCTCCAAATCCCAATCCGGCAGCGCCGCGGCCGCATCGCGCAGGAGGCGCGTAAGCACGGCGATACCGAGGCTGAAATTGGCAGCGTGCAATACGGGAAATCCGCGGGCATCAACGAGCGCGGCGAGTTGCGCCGCGTCCAAGCCGGTCGTGCCGCTGACGAACGCAACCCGGTGCTCGCGGCAATGTGCCAGCGCGGCATCGAACCCCGCGGGCGTACTGAAGTCGATCACGACATCGACGCCCGGGGCATCGCGCCACTCGCTCGAGGCATGGATGCATTGGGCGAGTTCGAAGCGCGCGTCGTCGCGCAGTAGCGCCTGCAGTGCGCGTCCCATGCGGCCATTGGCGCCGCTGATGGCGAGGCGGAAAGGATTGCGCATTGCAGAACCAGCAGACTTGGGACGCTCCGAAGCTTACAAGGCCGTCATTCCGGCGCAAGCCCGGACCCAGTTGTCCTGCATGTCGAAGGGCAGGAAACGGACCGATTTACGCTTCCGCATGCCGAGCCCCGAGTCCCGACTCCCGGCCGTCAGCCCGTCATCTTCGCCCAGAACTGCTTGACGTTGTCGACGAAGCCGCTGGAGCGCGGCGAGTGCTTCTTCGCTTCCTCGACACCGGCGAAGGTGGCCTCGAACTGCTCGAGCAACTCGCGTTGGTGCTTGTCGAGGCGCACCGGAGTTTCCACCACGACGGTGCAGTAGAGGTCTCCGGTATGGCGGCTGCGAACGGATTTCACGCCCTGCCCGCGCAGCCGGAATTCCTGCCCGGTCTGCGTTTCCGGCGGCACGCTGATGGTAGTCGAGCCACCCAGCACGGGCACCTCGATGGTCGCGCCGAGCGCGGCCTGCGCGAAGCGGATCGGCACCTCGCAACGCAAGTGGTCGCCCTCGCGTCGGAAGACCGGATGCTCGCGCACGTGGATTTCGACG
>JAICJG010000060.1 GCA_025928585.1 Rhodanobacteraceae bacterium | reverse complement strand
TGAACTGGAATCTTTCGCCGTGCTGGCTCCAGTCCAGGCTGCCGCTGCCGCCGTGCCGTCCGTCCGAAGCGGCGAAGCGGGCGTGCAGGCCCCAATCGATCTGCGCGCCGAGCGTCCTTTCGCGCGTGGCCTGCGCAGCGAGTTGCGCAGTCGTACCCGGATGTCGTACCGGCACCGGCGCGCACGCCGCCAGCAACAGGCCTGCGAGCACCGCGGCCGGCGCGAGACGTATCCGGCCCCTCATGGATGCAACCGCCGCTCGGCATGCCGCAATGACGGATTGTGCGGATCGAGCTTGCGCACGCGCGCGAACACCTCGCGCGCGTGCTCTTGCTGCCCGAGTTTCCAGAGCACCTCGCCGAGGTGCACCCCGATGTCCGGGTCATGCTGCGCCGCCCACGCGCGCTTCAGGTAGCTCTCGGCCTCACCGAGGTGGCCGAGGCGATACTGCAGCCAGCCCCACGAATCCATGACGGCCGCCGCGTCCGGTTTGGCCGCGAGCGCCTTGCGCAGCAGCCGGGCGGCCTCGGGGAGGTCGCGATCGGCGTCCGCCAGCGTGAAGCCGAGCGCGTTCATCGCCTCGACATCCTCCGGCTTCTGCGCGAGCACCTTGCGGAAGTCCCGGAGCGCCGCATTGGTGTCGCCCGCGTTGGCCTCCTCGACTCCGCGGTCGTAGGTGAGTGCGGGATCCTCTGGAAGGGCCGCGAGAGCGCGGTCGTAGGTCGCGACTGCGCGGCCGTGGTCGCCGCGCTGCGCATACAACTGCGCGTCCAGTTCGTACGCGGTGCGCAGGCTGTCGGGATCGTCGGCGTAATCCTCCTGCAGCTCGACGGCGACCGCGTGGGCCTCGGCGGGCTTGCCGGTCTTGTCCAGCAGCAGCGCACTGCGAACCTGCGCATCGAATCCGTGCTGGCTGTCCGGATCGACCTTCCCGTACCAGTCGATTGCCTGGCGGTCGTGGTGGAGCAACTCGGCGAGCTGACCCAGCAGGAAGGCATTGTCGGCACGCTGCTCCAACGGCGCGTGCGCGAGCTCCGCGTACAATTGCCGGAGCGCGGCGTCGTTCCTGGCGCGCACCGCAAATGCCACCCGTGCCGACCAGGTCGCCGGCGTCTGCGGACCATTGGCGAGCACCCGCAGGGCCTCGCCGTATTTGTGTTCGTCGCCGAGCAAGGCCGAGTAGCCCAGGCGCAGCGCCGCATTGCGCGGATGCGCGGCGACACCCTTCGCATACATCGCGGTCGCGCCGGCGCGGTCCCCGGTCGACAATTCGAGGCTGGCGTACCACCGGATCGCGTCCGCGCCCCCGAACCTCCGTACCGCCGCCTCGGCCAGTTTGCGCGCGAACCCATGGCGGCCGAGATGCTCCCCCAGTTGGCTCAGCGCGACCCACACGTTTTCCCTGGGAGGCATGCGATCGGTCGTCGCGAGGTCCTCGAGCACCCTGCCCGCGAGCGCCTTGTCGCGTGCCGCCAGCAAGGCCGCGGTGAAGGTTTTCCAGGCGTCGATGCCGCCGTCCGCGAGCAGGATGCCGAATTCCCGCTCCGCCTCGGCGCGGTCCCCGTGCAACATCGCGAGTTGCGCGCGGATGGCCGCCGTTTCGCTGCGGCCGGCGCCGAGCGCCTGCCAGCGCGACAGCAGCTGCTGCGCTCCCGAAGTTTCGCGGGCCGCGATCGCGAGCTGCAAGGCGCGCTTCGCCACCGCCGGATCGCGCGACAACGCCGCGGCGTCCGCGTAGTCTTGCGCGGCCTTCGCCACGTCGTTGTCCTGCAGCGCGAATTCGGCCGCGATCAGCAGCGCCGAGGCCTTGTCCGCCGTGCCGGCGGGCGCGATTTCCAACCGCGCGAGCGGCTGCGCCGACGCAGGCGAACGCGTGGCCTGGCGCGACGGCAGCTGCGCGCAACCCGCGAGCAGCGCGAGCCCCGCGAGCGCCACGGCAAACGCGCTAAAATATCTCCGCAAACCGCGCAATTCCTTGAATTTGTCGGGTCGGGTCCGCACACTCCGCACCGGAAAATCCGGTCCTCTCCATCTTCGCCGCCAGGCGACAGCTTAGCCTGTCGCCCTGGAACTGTTAACGCAATGCCGCTGATCGCACTCGGACTCAACCACCACACGGCGCCGGTCGCCCTGCGCGAACAGGTGGCGATCGACGCGGAAGCGACGGCCCCCGCCTTGCTGGCTCTCGCGTCGCAGGCGGGCGTGGACGAGGCGGTGATCCTGTCCACCTGCAACCGCACCGAGCTGTACTGCAGCGTCCAGGAGGGCGCGGAAGACGCTCCCGGCGCATGGCTGCACGCCCACACCCAGATGACCCCCGGGAGGCTCGACGAGTTCCTGTACCGGCACACCGATGACGAGGCCGTGCGGCATGTGTTCCGCGTTGCCACCGGACTGGAGTCGATGGTCCTTGGCGAACCCCAGATCCTCGGCCAGGTGAAGAATGCGTGGCGGGCGGCGCGTTCGGCGCGGACCCTGCACGCGCCGATGGACCGGTTGCTGCAGAACGCCTTCACGGTGGCCAAGCGGGTACGCACCGAAACCCGCATCGGCAGCGGGCCGGTGTCGGTCGCGTTCGCGGCGGTGCGGCTGGTCGAGCAGGCGTTCGCGGACTTGCGTGAATCCTGCGTGCTGCTGGTCGGCGCGGGCGATACCATCGAGCTCGCGATCCGGCACCTGATCGAGCGCGGCGTGCAGCGGCTGATCGTCGCCAACCGCACCATCGAGACCGCGCAGGCGCTGGTGAACCCGGTCGGCGGCTACGCGATCGCGCTGGCCGACCTGCCGAAGCACCTCGCCGAAGCCGACATCGTGATCTCGGCGACCGCGAGCCGCACCCCGATCCTCGACGCGCCGATGCTGCGCGCGGCGCTGCGCCAGCGTCGCCGGCGGCCAATGCTGTTGATGGACCTCGCGGTGCCCCGCGACATCGAGCCCTCGGTGGCCAAGCTGCCCGACCTGTTCCTGTACACGATCGATGACCTGCAACAGGCGGTCGAGGCCGGGCGCCGTTCCCGCGAGGCATCGGTGCGCGAAGCCGAGGCGATCATCGATCTGCAGGTCGAGCGCTACCTGGCGTGGAGTCGCGCCAACCGGTTCGATCGGCCACTGCGCTGTTATCGCGCGACCGCCGAGGCCCAGCGCGACGAGGTGCTGGCGCGCGCACGCGAGATGCTCGCAGCCGGTCGCGATCCCGGACAGGCGCTGGAGTACCTCGCCCACACCCTCACCGGCAAGCTGCTGCATACCCCGAGCGTACGTCTGCACGAGGCTGCCGAACACGGCGACCAGGCCCTGCTCGATGCAGCCGCGCGTCTGTTCGACATGCACGGGCACGACGAGTGAGCCCACAGCTGAGACGCCGCCTCGAACAACTGCTGGAACGCCACCACGAGGTGGGCCTGTTGCTGGCGGAACCCGAGGCCGCCGGCGACCCCGCGCGCTTTCGTGAACTGTCGCGCGAATACGCCCAGGCGCAGGAGCTGGCCGAGGTCTTCGGCGAGTCGCAAAAGACCGAAGCCGAACTCGCGCACGCCCGCGCGATGCTGGCCGACCCCGACCTGCGCGAACTGGCGCGCGAGGAAATCGCGCGGCTGGAGCCGATCCTCGCCGGCTTCGATACGCACCTGCAGACACTGCTGGTTCCCCGCGATCCGCTGGACGACGCGAACCTGTTCCTCGAGGTGCGCGCAGGCACCGGCGGCGACGAGGCGGCGCTGTTCGCGGGCGACCTCCTGCGCATGTACCTGCGCTACGCAGAGCGCCGCGGCTGGCGCGCGGAGCTGATGTCGGCGCACGAAGGCGAGCACGGCGGCTACAAGGAAGCCGTCGCGCGGATCGAGGGCGGCGGCGCCTACGCCGCGCTGAAGTTCGAATCGGGCACCCACCGGGTGCAGCGCGTGCCGGCCACCGAGGCGTCCGGACGCATCCATACTTCCGCCGCGACCGTCGCCATCCTGCCCGAGCAGGCCGAAATCGCCGACGTGGAACTGCGGGACGCGGACCTCAAGGTCGACACCTTCCGCGCCTCCGGCGCGGGCGGCCAGCACGTCAACAAGACCGACTCGGCGATCCGCATCACCCACCTGCCGAGCGGCATCGTGGTCGAATGCCAGGACGAGCGCAGCCAGCACAAGAATCGCGCCCGCGCGCTGTCGCTGCTGAAGGCGCGGCTGCTGGATGCGCAGCGCTCCGAACAAACCGCGCAACAGGCGGCCACGCGCAAGCTGCAGGTCGGTTCCGGCGACCGCAGCCAGCGGATCCGCACCTACAACTTCCCGCAGGGCCGCGTCACCGACCACCGCATCAACCTGACCCTGCACCAGTTGCCGCAGATCCTCGAGGGCGACCTCGACGAACTGGTCGGCGCACTCGCGCGCGAATCGCACGCGCAGGCGCTCGCGGCGCTCGGCACGGCCGCATGAGCAGCTCCGACAACGCGGATCTCGATGCGCGCCTCGCGCACATCATCGGGCTGCTGGAGCGGCGCGAAGCGGCCGCCGCGGAGCCTGTCGCCGCCGCGGCCCGCAGCGCGTTTCCCGAGGCTTCCGAAGCGGCGCGTCTGCACGGCGTCGCACTGCTGATGCTGGATCGCCGGACCGCGGCGCGCGACACCTTCGAAACGGCCCTGCGCCTCGATCCCGGCAACCTCGAAGCCCGCAGCAACCTCGCCAGCGTGCTCATGGCCGAAGGCGAAACCCGCGCCGCGGTGGCGCTGCTGGAACGCGCCGCCGAGGCGCGCCCCGGCGACGCAGCGCTCCACAACAACCTCGCCAACGCCTTGCGCGCGGCCGGTGACGATGTCCGCGCGCGCGACGAATACCTGGCGGCGCTCGCGGCCGCGCCCGGCCATCCGGGCGCCAGCATGAACCTGGCCGCGGTCGAGATGTCACTCGGGCAGTTAGGCGCCGCGGAAGCACGGCTGCGATCGCTGCTCGCCGCACAACCGCATCCGCAACTGTACCTGCTGCTCGGCCACGTCCTGCACCGCAGCCACCGCTTCGCCGAAGCCGAGGCCATGTATCTCGAGGGCGCCAAACTTGCCCCCGCGGCACCGGAGTTCCCCTACCAGGCCGGCGTGATGGCGGACGAGCAGCACCACATTGCCGAGGCCGCCGCCTTGTACCGGCGCGCGCTGCAACTCGACCCCGGCCTGCCGTTCGCCGACGGCCAGTTGCTGTTCGTGCTGCGCCGGCTGTGCGACTGGGACGGAGCCGCGGAGCTTGCCGCGCGGCTCCGTGCGCGGATGCGCGCGGGCGCGCACGACATCGATCCGTTCGCCTTCCTGGCAGAAGACGCGACGCCTGCCGAACAGCTCCATTGCGCGCAGGCACGTGCCGCCCGAGTGGTGCGCGAGATACGGCCGCTGCGCGAGCGCCTGCATTTCGAGCACGCGCCACGCGCGGATCGCGCACCGCTACGAATCGGATTCGTCTCGGCCGGCTTCGGCGCCCATGCCGGCGTGCCGCACGCCACCGCGTTGCTCACCGCGGCGTTCTTCGAGGAGCTCGGCCGGCTGGACGGCATCGAACTACACCTTTTTGCGACCCGTGCCGACGAGGGCAGCCCGGTCCGGCAGCGCCTGGCCGCCGCCGCGCACGCGTTCCACGAGGTCGATGCGCTTGCCCCGCCCGCCATCGCACAGCGCGTGCACGAGGCCGGCATCGACCTCCTGATCGACGTCGACGGGTGGTGTGCGGGCGCCGTACCCGGCGTGTTCGCCCTACGGCCCGCGCCGCTGCAGGCCGGCTGGCTGGCGTACCCCGGCACATCGGGCGCGCCTTTCATCGACTACCTGATCGCCGACCGATTCCTGATCCCGGAATCGTCGCAGGGCTTCTATTCGGAAGCCATCGCCTATCTGCCACGCTGCTACCAGCCTTCCGATCCCACCCGCACCGTGGGCCACGCGCCGCCGCGCGCGGCATTCGGACTGCCGGACGACGCCGTGGTGTTCGCGAGTTTCAACAACGCCTGGAAGCTGAATGCCGCGAGTTTCGAACGCATATGCCGGGTGCTGCGCGAGGTGCCCGCGAGCGTGCTGTGGCTGCTGGATGGGGGCCCCGAAGTCGATTCGCGGTTGCGCCAGGCGGCGCACGGCCATGGGATCGATCCGCAACGCCTGGTGTTCTCGCCGTCGCTGCCACATTTGCAACACCTCGCGCGCTACCGGTTGGCCGACCTGTTCCTCGACACCAACCCCTACAACGCGCACACCACGGCCTCCGACGCGATCTGGGCCGGCTGCCCGGTGCTGACGCGGCCCGGCGACACCTTCGCCTCGCGGGTCGCCGGAAGCATCAACCATCATCTCGGCATGCCGGAATTGATCGCCGCGGACGACGGCGCATTCGTCGCCACGGCCGCACGTTTCGGCAACGACCGCCGGGCGCTCGCCACGCTGCGCGAGCGCCTCGCCGCGCAGCGCGAAACCTCCGGCTTGTTCGACATGCGCGCCTATGCGTGGGATTTCGCCGCGCTGCTGCGTGAAATGGACGACCGCCGCCGCAAGGGCAGGTCGTCCGAGCCTATCGTGCCGCGAGAAACCGGTGATCGATGTAAGCTGAAGGGATGAGCGCCAAGGAACAATTCGTACCGTTGAACGTGGCGGTGCTGACGGTTTCGGACTCGCGCACGCTCGAAAACGACACCTCCGGGGAATTTCTCGTCGAGGCCTTGACGAACGCCGGGCATCGTCTGCATGAACGCAAGCTCCTGCGCGACGACCGCTACGCGATCCGTGCCCAGGTCGCCGCATGGATCGCGGACACGAACGTGCACGGGGTGCTGATCACCGGCGGCACCGGTTTCACGGGACGCGATTCGACACCGGAAGCGGTGCTGCCGCTGCTGGACAAGGAGATGCCGGGTTTCGGCGAATTGTTCCGCACGATCAGTTTCGAGGAGATCGGAACCTCGAGCCTGCAGTCGCGCGCGTTCGCCGGGTTGTCCAACCGGACTTTCGTGTTCGCGCTGCCCGGTTCGACCTCGGCCTGCCGCACCGCCTGGGACAAGCTGCTGTGCGCGCAGCTCGACGCACGCACCGGGCCCTGCAACCTGGTAGGCCTGATTCCGAGGCTGGGCGAAATCTGACCCCACCGCCGCGTGACCCTGAGGGCCCAGGGGGCGGTTCAAGGGGCGCAGCGATGAAAACCGGCGGCGGTCGGAACGCCGGCTCCGGTCCTCGACCTCGAGCCGGCTTACGCCTTGAGCCGGTCCGCAGCGTGGTACGCATGGCCATCAGCATGCAACAAAACCACGCATCTCCTGATCCGGCATTGGTTCGCGCTCGACCGAGTCGACCCGCGCCACGGGTGGACCGTGCTGCAACCATCGCTCCAGTTCAGCCAATTGGTCCTCGCCGCCGGAGGCGACGACTTCGACGCGCCCGTCGGGAAGATTCCTTGCGTAGCCGCAAAGGACCAGCCGCAGCGCCTGCTCGCGCGTGGAGGCCCGGAAAAACACGCCCTGCACCCTGCCGGTCACGAGGAATCGCGCGCAGGCCATGCCGTCAGTGTCCAGCGGAAACCTAGCGCGCCGCCGCGGCGATCGCGGCGTCCAGCACCTTCGCGTCGATCGGGCCGAGGAAATGCTTCGCCACCGCACCATCCGGCGCAATCAGAAAGGTGGTCGGCAGCGCCGCGGGCACCGGAAAGCCCGCGGGCGGGTGGTCGGGATCCACCAGCGCGAGCGGATAGTCGACCGCATGCTTCTTCGCAAAGGCGACGACATCGGCGCGCGGACTGCGATCCCAGGCGAGGCCGATCGCCGTGACACCTTTGTGCGCTGCGACATATTTCGAGATCGCCGGCATCTCGGCAATGCACGGCGAACACCAGGTCGCCCAGAAATTGACGATCACCCATTGGCCACGCCGGGCGGCGAGGTCGAACGTCTTGCCCTGCAGGGTCGTCACGACCAGCGGGGGATGCGCGGCGGGCGCCGCCATGGCGTGCGCGCTGGATGCCAGCAGCAGCATTGCGAGGCATGCCCCGCGAACGGAACGGCCGATCATGATGGTTTTCCCCCGGCAGCACCCCGTGGGGGCGATGAGAACAATGACCTCAGCGGACGGGCAAGGTTCGAGCGCTCGGCCGCCTCGGCGCGCAGCAATACGTCGACGGCCTCGGGTGCGAGGCCCTTGGCGGCAGCCTGCAGCGACAGCGCGTCGGTCGGAAGCCGGTAACCACCGACCCGGAAGAGGTCGTCCAGATGCACGCTGTCGAGGTCACGGACCAGCATCCAGGCGCCCGACTCATCCCGCTGGATCAAACAGGCGGTCCGCAGGTCGGTGAGGTAACGCTGCAGCAGGTCGGCCGTCAAGAACGTTTCGCACTCGAGGAAGGTCGCTTCCCGCACGCCTTCGCCCCTCCGTTGTGCGGATGCGAAGCGCTGCAGCACGCGCAGCAGGCCGACGAACTCGCAACCTTCGGGCAACAGCTCGTCATCCGGCCGGTATTCGAATGCGGTCAACGCCGCGGTGAGGGTGGCGCCGAGCAGCACCATCACCCACGAAACGAACACCCAGATCAGGAAGATCGGGATCGCGGCCAGCGCACCATACACTTCGTTGTAGTTGGCGATGCTGCTCACATACAGCGTGAACAGGGTGCGTGCGAGTTCGAACAGCAATGCGGCGGCCAGTGCGCCGAACAGGGCATCGCGCCAGCGAACGCGGCGGTTCGGAACCATGGCGTACATGAGGGCGAGCCCCGCCCAGGTGCTGGCGAACGGCATCACCTTGATGACGCTCAGGCCGAACATCCCGCTCTGGTCTGCACCCTTGAGGAACGGCTGCGCGAAGACCCACGAGCTTGCCGCGACCGCGAGCACGATCAGCAACGGACCCAGCGTCAGCGCGGCCCAGTACATCAGGAATCGCGAACCCCCCTTGCGCGGCACCGGGACGCGCCAGATCCGGTTCAGGCGATCCTCGATGCTGGCCATCATCAGCAGCGCGCTGACCAACAGCACGAGGATGCCGACCACGGTGAGCTTGCTCGCGTTGTCGGCGAACTCCAGCAGGTATCCCTGCACGGTGTCGCCCGCCCCCGGCACGAAATTGCGGAAGATGAAGTTCGACAAGGTGTCGCGCAGGGGCGCGAACGCCGGAAACAGCGACAGCATCGCGAGGATCGCCGAGAGCAACGGCACGATCGCGAACAGCGTCGTGTACGACAGCGCGCCGGCCGTCTCGAAACAGTTGTCGTCCCGGAAGCGTCGCCACAGGAAATGCGCGAACGCCCGCAGACGCTCGCGACGCTCGCGCCAGGTACTGGCCGACAAGACGGTCATGGTGCGAGACTAGTGCAATCGCGGCGGGAAATCATGACCGGGCGGGCAGCCCCTTGGCGCCCGTTGTCCGCGCCCCCGTATCCGCCGATGCCCGCGAACGGGCCTTGTGTGCGACCATGTGCGGCCTTTCGGTGGCAGTGCCGCGTGGCGCATGCCGCCTGCCCGCAATCCCTGGATCTTCGATGGATATTCTGGTCGTGTACTACAGCCGCAACGGTCATGTCGCGCAGTTGGCGCGCCTGATCGCGCGCGGGGTCGAGGAAATCGAAGGCGTGCACGCGCGGGTGCGCCAGGTTCCGCCGGTCGCGCCGGTCACGCAGGCCACCCAGCCCCCGGTACCGGGCGACGGCGCGCCGTACGTCGAGCTCGCGGACCTGCACGACTGCGCCGGCCTGATCGTCGGCAGCCCGACGCGGTTCGGCAACATGGCCGCGCCGATGAAGCACTTCCTCGACTCGACGCCCGCGGAATGGGCCTCCGGCACGCTCGTCGGCAAGCCCTGCGCGGTGTTCACGGCGACGTCCACCATGCATGGCGGACAGGAATCGACCCTGTTGTCGATGATGCTGCCGTTGCTCCACCACGGCATGTTGTTGGTGGGTATCCCGTTCACCGAAAACGCGCTCAATACCACCCGCACCGGTGGTACACCGTATGGCGCAAGCCATGTGAGCGGCCTCGGCGGCGACCAGCCGATCAGCGACGACGAGCGCGAACTGGCCCGTGCGCTGGGCCGGCGGGTGGCCGACGTGGCCCGGCGGCTGGCGGCCACGCCGTGAACGCCCGCCTGGCGCGAGGGGTCGGGTTCGCGGCATGGGCGGCGCTCGCGCTGCTGCAAGTCGCGTGGCACGGTTGGTGGGTGCCCCCCCAGGGCCTGCCGCTCGCGGCTGCGCTCGCGATCGCGCTGGTTCCGCTGGCGCTGCCGCTCACCTACTGGCGCCAGCCGGAGCGGGCCCTGCTGCTGGCCGGCATGATCAGCCTGTTCTACTTTTGCCACGGCGTCGCCGAAGCCTGGGCGGCGACGGCCGCCCGGCCGTTTGCCTGGATCGAAATCGCACTTGCCGTCGTGCTGGTGCTGTCCTGCGCGCGCACGCCGCGCCGGCGGGCCGCCCGGCACCCGCGCTGATCCCCGCTTCCTGCGTTTCGACATCGTGCACGGTGCGAGCTACGCTCGCATCGAGCCAGCCCACGCGGGTGATCGCGATGTCCTTCATCCAGGCCGCACCCCGACTTCCGCACCCCTGGCGCGAGGACCGCGTATTGCGCCAATCGCTGGCGCGGATCCTGCCGGAGGCGCAACGCCGCGACGCCGAAGCCGGTTTCGTCGCGCTCGGTGACTACGCGTTGCAGGCCTGCGCCCGCCAGGCCGCGTCGCCGCCCACCGAACCGGTGCTCACCAACTGGGACGCATGGGGCAACCGCGTCGATCGCATCGAACTCACCGAAACCTGGCGCGAGGGGCCCGCGATCGCGGCGCGCCATGGGCTGGTCGCCGACGGCCACGACCGCGCGCTCGGTGAATTCGCGCGCGTCCGGCAGTTTGCCAAGGTGTACCTCTACCACGCCGCGAGCGCTTTCTACTCGTGCCCGCTGGCGATGACCGACGGGGTCGCCACGGCCTTGCGCGATGCAGCGAACGCGCCGTTGCGCGAGCGCCTGCTGCCGCATCTGCTGAGCCGCGACCCGGCGACCCTCTGGATCAGCGGCCAGTGGATGACCGAGAACGCGGGCGGCTCGGATGTTGCCGGCAGCGAGACCGTGGCGCGCCGCGAGTCCGATGGGACCTGGCGGCTCAGCGGCCGCAAGTGGTTCACCTCGGCGATCAACGCCGAAGTGGCGCTGGCACTCGCCCGCCCGGTCGGCAATCCACCGGGTGCCGACGGTCTCGCGCTGTTCTGCGTCGAGACCCGCACCGCAGACGGGGCCTGGAACGGGATCACCATCGACCGCCTGAAGGACAAGCTCGGCACCCGCGAACTCCCCACCGCCGAAATCCATCTGCAGGACACGCGCGCCGAACTGGTCGGCGGCACCGCCAACGGCGTGCGTGCCATCACGCCGGTTCTGCAGGTCACCCGGCTCTGGAATGCATTCGGATCGCTGTCGACGATGCAGCGCTGCCTTGCACTGACTCGCGATTACGCGGACCGCCGGATGGCCTTCGGCCGCAGCCTCGCCGAGCAACCCCTGTTCGCCGACGGGCTCGCCGGCTGGCAGGCCGAATTCGAAGCGGCGTTCGGTCTGGCGATGGAAGTCGCGCTTCTGCTCGGTCGCGTGGAATCGGGTGCGGGCGACGGGGACGACGCCACGCTGCACCGGCTGCTGACGCCGCTCGCGAAACTCTGGATCTGCAAGCTTGGCGTGCAGGTCGCCTCGGAAACCGTCGAGGCGATCGGCGGCGTCGGTTACCTGGAGGACAGCGGCATCCCGTTGCTGCTGCGCGACGCGCAGGTGTTCCCCATCTGGGAAGGCGCAAGCAACGTGCAGGCGCTCGACGTCCTGCGCGCGCTGGACCAACTGGGCATCGGGGCGATCGTGAACGCGGTCGACCGTTGGACGGAAGCTGCGGATGGCGTGGTGTCCGATTTCGACGCCGAAATCGTCCGCGGCACGGTTCGACATGCGGAAACCTGGCTGCGCGAGCCCGCGCACGATGCCGAGTCGCTGCAGGCAGGCGCGCTGCGCCTGGGTATTACTCTCGCGCGAGCGCTCGCCGCGGCGCTGCTCGCGCAGCATGCCGCATGGGCGCAACGCGAGCGGGACGATCCGTCTCCGGCCGCAGCGCTGCGCCGTTTTTGCGCGCACGGGCTCGATCACATCATCGAAATGACCTGATTGCAGAGCAGAGCCTGTCCCCCTCGCCACGCTGCACGCGCGTTCGCTTCGCTCCGCCCTTCCCGGACGAAGCTGGGGCGTGAAGATTGCGGCGCTCCGCGAGGCTTGCCCCATTCGGAACGACGGGGTCGCGCGCAACGCGCGCAGGGGATGTCTTGTCTTTACGCCGCAGACCCGGGCGGATGCGCGCCCCGCCGGGCGTAGAACTCCGCAACATGGCGAGCGAGCGAGTGCGATGCGATCGCCTCGCGCAGTTCGTGCATCAAGGTCAGGTAATGGTGCAGGTTGTGGATCGTCGCGAGCTGGGAACCCAGGATCTCGCCGCAGCGGTCGAGGTGGCGCAAATAGGCGCGCGAGAAACCGTTGGCGCAGGCATAGCACGTGCAGCCTTCCTCGATCACACGAATGTCCTTTGCGTACCTGGCATTGCGGATGCGCAAGGTTCCCGCGCGCGTGAACAGGAAGCCGTTGCGCGCGTGGCGGGTCGGCATCACGCAGTCGAACAGGTCGATGCCGCGCCGTACAGCCTCGACGATATCTTCCGGCCGGCCGACCCCCATGAGGTAGCGGGGCTTGTCGTCCGGCAGGCGCGGCACCGCCGATTCCAGGGTCGCATTGCGCTCGGCTTCCGGTTCGCCCACGGCCAACCCGCCCAGCGCATAGCCGTCGAAACCGATCCCGAGCAATCCCTCCGCCGAACGCGCGCGCAAGTCGCCGTGCACGCCACCCTGCACGATCCCGAACAGCGCGTTGCGGTTGCCGAGGTCGTCGAACGCGCGCCGCGAACGCGCGGCCCACCGCACGGACAGCTCCATCGATTCACGCACCACGGTCGCCTCGACCGGCTTGCCATCCACGGTATACGGCGTGCACTCGTCGAACGCCATCACGATGTCGGAATCGAGCACCGTCTGGATCCGCATTGACTCCTCGGGCGACAGGAACACCCGCGAGCCGTCCACCGGCGACGCGAACGTCACGCCTTCCTCGGTGAGCTTGCGGCGTTCGGCCAGCGAGAACACCTGGAAGCCGCCGGAGTCGGTGAGGATCGGGCCATCCCAGCCGATGAAGCGGTGCAGGCCGCCGAATTCGCCGACGACCTCAAGCCCGGGCCTGAGCCACAGATGAAAGGTGTTGCCGAGGATGATGTCCGCGCCGACCTCCCGCAGGGCGCGCGGTGTCATCGCCTTGACCGAACCATAGGTTCCGACCGGCATGAACGCCGGCGTCTCGATGGTACCGCGGGGCAGGGTGATCCGGCCGCGGCGGGCGGGTCCGTCGGTGGCGAGGCGTTGGAATTGCATGGACGGGAATGGAGGGTCGAGAGTCGGGAATCGGTCAAGCATCGCAGACCAGGCCGCGTTTTACGATTGTCGATTCCCCATTGCCGAATCCCGGCCGTCAGGCCACACCAGCATCGCATCGCCGTACGAATAGAACCGGTAGCGACGCTCGACCGCGTGCCGGTATGCCGACAGCATGAACTCGCGGCCCGCGAATGCCGACACCAGCATCAACAGGGTGGATTCCGGCAGGTGGAAGTTGGTGATCAAGCCGTCGACGGACAGGATCCGGTGGCCCGGGAAAATGAAGATGCGGGTTTCACCGGCGAACGGCTCCACTTCGCCGTGGTCGGCGCGCGCGGCCTCGAGCGCGCGCACCACCGTCGTGCCCACCGCGATCACGCGTCCACCGTGCGCGCGGGTGCGATGGATCTTCTCGACCAGTTCGGCACCGACATTCAGCCATTCGCGGTGCATCTCGTGGTCTTCGATGTTCTCGCTGCGCACCGGCTGGAAGGTTCCCGCGCCCACGTGCAGTGTGATGTAGCCGAACTGGATGCCGCGCGCACGCAAGGCATCCAGCAACACCTCGTCGAAGTGCAATCCGGCAGTGGGTGCCGCGACCGCTCCGGGCCGCCGCGCGTACACGGTCTGGTAGCGCTCGCCGTCGCGGGCCTCGTCGGGACGCGCGATGTAGGGCGGCAGCGGCATGTGCCCGATCCGGAGCAGCAGTTTTTCGAGCGGCTCGACGCACTCGAACCTGAGGTCGAAGAACGGACCCTCGCGGCCGAGTACGCGCACCGGCGTGCCGTCGTCCAGATGGAAGATGCTGCCATCGCGCGGCTTCTTGCTCACGCCGAGTTGCGCGATGGCGGCGTGGGTGCCGGTGATGCGCTCGAGCATGATCTCGACCGCCCCGCCGCTTTGCTTGCGACCGAACAGCCGCGCAGGCAGCACCCGGGTGTCGTTGAACACCAGCAAGTCACCCGGCCGCAGCAGTTGCGGCAGGTCGTTGAACGTGCGGTCGGAGAGCGCACTATTGGGCGCGTCGGCCACCAACAGCCGGCTGGCGCTGCGCTCGGGCAATGGCTCCTGTGCGATCAGTTCGACCGGCAGGTCGTAATGGAAATCGGACTTCTTCAACGTCGCGGCACGCGCAGGATGGGTGCCTATTGTAAGAGCGGGTGTGCTCGCGACCGGACCACCGGTGCAAGCCTTCGTCGCCGGCGCGACCCGCTCGCGCCCGCGAGCGCTCCTACAGCCAGCCTTTCTGCCGCGCCAGCCGGTACGCCTCGATGCGGTTGCCGACCCCGAGCTTGCCGATCGCCTCGGAAAGGTAATTCCGCACAGTGCCGTGCGAGAGGTTGAACATCTGCGCGATTTCACCCGCGCTCTTGCCCTCGCCGGCGAGCCGCAGCACCTGGCGCTCGCGGTCGTTCAGCGGATCGGATTCGGTCCACGCTTCCAGCGCCAGCTCCGGATCGATCGCGCGGCCGCCGCGGTGCACGGTGCGCAGGCTCTCGGCCAGTTTCTCGGCCGGCGCATCCTTCAGCAGATAGCCGGATACGCCCGCATCGAGCGCTCGGCGAAGATATCCCGAGCGCGCAAAGGTGGTCACGATCACGACCTTCACCGGCAGCTCGTGGCGCTGGATCCGTTGCGCGAGTTCGAGGCCCGTCAGGCCCGGCATTTCGATGTCGGAAATCAGGATGTCGGGCTTCAGGCGCTCGAGCTCCCGCCAGGCGGCCTCGCCGTCGGGCGCCGAACCCAGCACCTCGATGTCGGGTTCGAGCGCTAGCAGCGCAGCCAGCGCGCCGCGCACCATGGCCTGGTCTTCCGCCAGCAGGACGCGCATCACGCGGGGCTGCCGGCGCGTCGGCCGATCGGCAGCACGGTGGCGCCCGCGGCTGGCGCGCCGCCCGCCCGCTGCTTCGGGGCGTCCGGCAGCGGCAACCACACCTCGATACCGGTGCCGTGGCCATGCGGCGAATCGATCGCGAGTTCGCCGCCCGCCGCCACGATGCGCTCGTGCATGCCGCTGAGTCCGTTCCCGTGCCGCTCGATGCCGCCGCGGCCGTCGTCGCGGACGCGCATCACCACCTGTTCCGCCCCCGCGATCACCGTCACCTCCACCCGGTTGGCGCGGGCGTGCCGCTGGATGTTGGTGACGGCTTCCCGCAACACCAGCGCGAGACAGGTCTCGACGCCCGCCGGCAATTCCCGCGGATCGCGCCAGTATTCCATCTGCACGCCGGCGGCCTCGAGCATCAGCCGGGCGGACGCCAACTCCGACACCAACGCCGCCGCCCGGATACCCGATACCGCGCTGCGGACCTGCGAGAGCGCCTCGCGCGCGACCCGCTGCACATCGGCGATTTCCTTCCTCGCAGCGCCGGGATCGCGATCGATCAGGCGCCCGGCCAATTCGGATTTCAGCGCCACCATCGAGAGCGTGTGCCCGAGCAGGTCGTGCAGGTCGCGGCCGATCCGTTCGCGTTCGGCGCTGGCGGCGAGGCGGCGCACCTCGTCGTGCGACAGGCGCAGTTCCGCATTCTTGCGCAGGCCCGCCCACATCGAGTGCTGGCCGATCGAAACCGCGAGGCTGATCAGCAACACCCACGCCGCGGCTTGCCAGTGCCAGTGCAGGAGCTGGGTTTCCAGGCCCCAGACGACCATCACCGGCAGAATCCGGACCAGCACCCGGCGCACCGTCGGCTGCAGCGACAGGTACACGCAAGCGTAGATCAGGCACGAGCCGCTGGCGTAACGGGTGATCGGCATGATCAGGCAGGCGACCGCCACCAGCGCGAATGCGTACGCCGGCACCTCGCGCACCGGCCGGACGTTGACGCACGCGTAGAGCAGCAGGAATACCGCGAGCGCGCCGAACGTCACCGGCCACCAGCCCGCCGGCAGCGGCAGCCCCGCCATCCGGTCGCCGAACATCCACACGATCCAGATCAGGTTCCAGAGGACCATCCAGCGCCCCTTGCGCCCTTTCGAGCCCATCAGGAGCAGCGAATCGGGAGCTGGCGTGAAGAATCGGCGGAGCATGGTGTGCCTGGAAATCTCGAGCGGAGGCTGGGTTGCCGTATTCCTGCGGATGGTACGCCCGCCGGGGCCGCCCGGCAGCGGGCGCCGCTCACCGCGCGGACGCCGGAACAGGGTGCCGGCCGTGCGCGAGGCATGGGAGTCGCCCGCGTCAGCCATCGCTTCTGACAAACGTCACCGGGGTTACGGAAACCTCGGCCGACTGCTAGAATGAACAATCATTTTCTTTTTCGTTGAACTACTTACGGCGCAGGTGCGCCGAAAGCCGGGAGGTAGCCATGCAATCCATCGACATGCTGCGCGAGCTGCGCAATCACGGCGGAAAGGTCCGCACCCAT
>JAICJG010000081.1 GCA_025928585.1 Rhodanobacteraceae bacterium | reverse complement strand
GCGCTTCGTCAACTCCGGGACCGAAGCGACGATGTCCGCGCTGCGATTGGCACGCGGCGCCACCGGCCGGGCGCGTTTCGTGAAGTTCGAGGGTTGCTACCACGGCCACGGCGATTCCTTCCTGGTGAAGGCGGGCTCCGGCGCGCTGACCTTCGGCGTGCCCGATTCTCCGGGCGTGCCGAAGGCACTCGCCGACCTCACGATCACCCTTCCATACAATGACGCGGATGCGGCACGCGCCCTGTTCCAGGAGATGGGCAAGGACATCGCGTGCGTGATCGTCGAGCCGGTCGCGGGCAACATGAATTGCATCCCGCCCCGTCCGGGCTTCCTGGAAACCCTGCGCGAACTCTGCACCCGCGACGGCGCGTTGCTGGTCTTCGATGAGGTAATGACGGGCTTCCGGGTCGCGGCGGGCGGCGCGCAGGCCCTCTACGGCATCGCACCGGACCTGACGACCCTCGGCAAGGTGATCGGTGGCGGCATGCCGGTCGGCGCCTATGGCGGTCGCCGCGACCTGATGGAGCAGGTGGCGCCGGCCGGGCCGGTCTACCAGGCAGGAACGCTCTCGGGAAACCCGGTCGCGATGGCCGCGGGTCTCGCGATGCTCGACCTCGTGCGCGAGCCGGGTTTCCACGAACGGCTCGCACTCAAGACCCAATCCCTCACCAGCGGACTGGCCGCGTGCGCGCAGGAGGCCGGCGTGCCGTTTTCGACCAATCGCGTGGGCGGCATGTTCGGACTCTTCTTCAGCCCGGGGCCGGTCGACCGGTTCGAGCGGGCGACATCCTGCGATGCGGGCGCGTTCAGGCGCTTCTTCCGGGTGATGCTCGAGCGCGGCGTGTACTTCGCGCCGAGCCCGTTCGAGGCCGGTTTCCTGTCGATGGCGCACGACGACGACGCGATCGCGCAAACCCTGGAAGCCGCGCGAACCGGCTTCGCGGAAGCGGCGCGCACCTGACGGCTCGGGTCTAAGAAGGGGGTCAGGTTCACTTTCCGGGCGACCCGCGCCCTGCCGAGATCGTGTGAAAGTGAACCTGACCCCCGCTTTCGAATCGCGCTTGTGCGGACCCCCACCCGCCTCGCTACCACGCGCCCACATTCGGCATCGAGACCCACGGTTCCGAAGCCGGCAGCGGGTCGCCCGCCTGCAACAGTTCGATCGAGATCAAGTCCGGCGAACGGACGAATGCCATGTGCCCGTCGCGCGGCGGCCGGTTGATCGTGACACCCATCGATTGAAGATGCGCGCAGGTCGCATAGAGGTCCTCGACCCGGAAGGCGAGGTGGCCGAAGTTGCGGGCGGAACCGTAATCCTCGTCCGGGTCCCAGTTGTACGTCAGTTCGATTTCCGCGTCGGGACTTTCCGGCGCCGCCAGGAACACCAGCGTGAACCTGCCTTGCGGCACTTCCTTGCGGCGTGCCTCGCGCAGTCCCAGCCCCTCGCAATAGAACCGCAGCGACGCATCCAGATCGCGCACGCGCACCATGCTGTGCAGATATTTCATGTCTTCCCTCTCCCGGCATGACGTGATCGCCAGCCGTCCATTATCTTGGGCCCGTCGAAGAAGGGGGTCAGATTCACTTTCTCCTGATCACAGTAAGGCACGAGTCGCTCAGAAAGTGAACCTGACCCCGTTTTCAAGTTTGGAGACGCCGCATGACCCAAAAGTTCGATACGCTCGCGGTGCACGCGGGCGCGGAGCCCGACCCGGCGACGGGCGCGGTCGCGCCGCCGATCCAGCTATCGACCACCTTTGTCCATGATCCGGCGGGCGGTGCCGATGCCTTCAGCTACCAGCGGGCAAACCACCCGACCCAGCATCGCCTCGAGACCGCCCTCGCCGCGCTGGAAGGGGGCGAGCGCGCGCTGGCCTTCGCCTCCGGCATGGCCGCGGTCGCAGCCGTGCTGGACACCCTGCAAGCCGGCCAGCGGGTGCTGGTGCCGGAAGATTGCTACGTCGGCACCCGCGGGTACGTTACGGAAGTGTTGCCGGGGCGCGGCGTCGAAGTCGTGACCGTGGACACCACCGACCTCGATGCGGTGCGGGCGGCCTGCGCCGGCGGCATCGCGCTGCTGTGGGCGGAGTCGCCCTCCAATCCGCGGATGCGGATCAGCGACCTCGCCGAACTGGCGCGGATCGCGCATGTCCACGGCGCGCGCATCGCCTGCGACAACACTTTCGCAACGCCGGTGCTGCAACGGCCGCTGACATTTGGTGCGGACCTCGTGATGCATTCGACCACCAAATACTTCGGCGGTCACAGCGACGTGCTGGGCGGCGCGCTGGTATTCGCCCGCGACGACGACTTCACCGCGCGCATTGCGCAGCGGCGCCTGCTGACCGGCGCGATCCTCGCCCCGTTCAGCGCCTGGCTGACCCTGCGCGGCTGCCGTTCGCTGCCCGCGCGGATGGCCGTGCACTGCATGAATGCGCGCAAGGTCGCGGAGTCCCTTGCAGCACATCCGGCGATCGAGCGCGTCCACTGGCCGGGTCTGCCCAGCCACCCGGGACACGCCATTGCCGCACGCCAAATGCGCGACTTCGGCGCGATGCTGAGTTTCGAGCTCCGCGGCGGCTACGACGCAGCCGCGGCGGTCGTCCGCAGCACCAGGATTTTCACCAATGCGACCTCCCTCGGCGGCTGCGAATCGCTGATCGAACACCGCGCCTCCGCCGAGGGCGAACATACCCAGGCCCCACCGGCGCTGATTCGAATTTCGGTTGGGCTCGAAGATGCCGACGACCTGATCGCAGACCTCGCACAGGCATTGGTTTGCGATCGTCCCTGATCGCCGCTTTGCCCGAATTTTCGAGCAGCGGCAAAGTTCCCGGTCACGCGCCACCAGAACGGCCATCCTCGGCCTGACTAGTCACGCCAGCCGCTCCGAACGACGACCCCGCGGCCTGACTTTTCACAACAGCCGCTTCGATTGAAGTGAGTGTTTTGCCCGCTGGTCCGATGCGGAACCGGCATGCCGGGGCACCATGCAGCATGCACTGGGTGCGCTGCACCGGGCGGCCGGTCGCGGCGCCCATGAACGCGAGGTCGAACCGGCATACGTCGGGATGCGAGCGCGCCAGCGAGTGGAATACGCAATTCCACGCCTCGACCTCGGTGTGGCCGTCCGCTTCCACGACCTGCGCTTCGTAGCCGAGCGTGTCCAGTTGTTCCGCCAAGAGCCTCGTGGCTTCCTGCGGGTCGCCGGCCGCACCGATCCGTGCCGTGGCTTCCTCGCCGAGTCGTGCGCCCATCTCCGACAGCATGTGTTGGACCGCCTGGATTCCGGCGTGGGCGTACAGGTATTCGATCATGCCGCGCGCGATCAGGGCGTAATTGCGCGGAAACAGTTCCCGCCCGGACGGCTGCAGCACATAGCACGCGCGGGGCCGCCCGCCGCTTCGGAGGGAAGCACCGTGTGCGACGAAGCCGGCCGCCATCAACGCGGCCAGGTGCTGCCTGACCGCGTTGTGGGTGACACCGAGGGTTCGACACAGTTCTTCCACGCTCGCACCCTGCGGCGCCAGCAACAGCCGCCGCAGCAGTTTCTGCTGGGTGGTGCCGAGTTGCCGCAGGGTGCCGGGGCGCTGCATGCGTTCAGTTCGCCTTTTGCGGAAACTGCTTGGCGATGCCGCTTGCCAGCGTGTCGGCGATCATGTCCATGTGCTGCTGCATTTCGGTCCACGCCTTGGCCTGTTCGGCCTCGGGTGCATTCGACATCATCTCGTCGAGCTGGGTCTTGTGGTCGTTGACGTGCATCATCAGCGCACCCTGGAGGGTGCTCTCGGACCAGTTCGGATTGGCGCCCGCCAGGAACTTCGCAATCGCCGTCGCATTCGTCGCGAGTTCCTGCATGGCCTTCTGTTCACCGGCCGCATTGCCAGCCTTGGTGGTGTCGGTCAGCGCCTTGACGCCCGACCAGTGGCCGGCCAGCAGATTCAGCAATCCGTCGCCCGCGGCCTTGCCATAGAAACCGGCGACGGCATTGGCGATCTGCTTGGCGTTGGCCACGACGGCGTCCCCAGCCTTCTTCTCCCGGGCCCGGTCGCCGGCATGCACGGCCATCGCGTAGTTTCGGGTCGCGACGATGTGGCCGTGCCAGAGCGAACGCAGCGCCGCGTGGAGTTTGGGTGCCGCCGGCGCGGCAGTGGCGGCGGATGCGGCGACCATCGCGGGTTCAGCGGGATGGGCGAACGCCGCAGGCGCCGCGAGCGCCAGGCCGGACCCCAGGACCAGGGCGCAGCCAACCGAAAGTGATTTCATGACACGTCTCCTCATGGTCTGCCGCAAGATCGCGACGGGCCCATGATCGACCTTTTGCACATATAGTAAATATATACATGTGTAAAGCAAGCTGCTATTCGCCGCGGCTGTTGGGGAAAGCCCGCGGATGGCCGTTCCGATTATCACCCGGTGGGCAACTTCGTGTGTCCACGGCAAGTTGCGTGCTGCAGCGATCGGGGACGAAGCGCGAACTACGGCTTCTGAAAGCGCGGCATCGCGTCGCGCAACGCGGCGAGCCGCTCCAGCGGATCGGTGATTTCGAGGAGGTGCTGGCGTTCCGCGTCGCCCAGCGGCAGCAGCTCGGCGAGTCGGAACCCGACCCAGCTCGCGTCCTCGTAACGCTGGCGCGGCCCATTGCGCCAGCTCAGGGCGGCCTGCTCGGCAAGTCGCTCGAGGATCGTCGGCAGCAGCGCGAACTCGACCGGCACCGGCACGGCCGGCTCTTCGGGCCAATGGCGTACCTCGCCGACCACGAGGCCATTGCTGCGGATCCGGGTTTTCTGCACCCGGAAGCGGGCTCCGCCCGTGACACTGATTCCGAGCAGCCCGTCGGGCAGCGTATCGAAATCGACGATCCGCGCGAGGGTGCCGATCGCCGCGGGCAACGCCGGCTCGCCGGCCTCCTGCCCCTCCATGATCAGGCACACCCCGAACGCGCCCTCGCTACGCGCGCACTCCCGCACCATGTCGATGTAACGCAGCTCGAAGATCCGCAGCCCCAGCGTGCTGCCCGGAAACAGCACGGCATTGAGCGGGAACAGCGGGAGTTCGTGGCGCCTCACGACTCGAGTTTAGGGCGCAGCGCCTCGAAAAACCGTCGGGGCGCGTTCTCGAATCCCCCGTTCGACATGAACACCACGTGGTCGCCGGGGCGCACGCCGGCCACGAGCGATTCCACCAGTTCGTCCACCGAATGCACCGTCCGGCCCCGCCCGCCCAGGGAGGCGATGACTTGCCGCGGGTCCCACGGAAGTTCCGGACGCTGCAGCAGCAGCACCTGGTCGGCATCCGCCAGCGAAGGCGCCAGCGCCGCCGCGTGCGCCCCCTGGCGCATCGAATTGGAACGGGGCTCCAGCGCCGCCACGACACGCGCCTTCCCGACCTTCGCGCGCAGGCCGGCCAGCGTGGTCGCGATCGCAGTCGGATGATGGGCGAAGTCGTCGTAGACGTGGACGCCGCGCACCTCGCCCAGCGCTTCCATCCTCCGCTTCACGCTCGCAAAAGCGGCGAAGGCGGGCAGCAGCGGGACCGGATCGAGTCCGCTCGCGTAGGCAGCCACCAGCGCCGCCAGCGCGTTCATCACGTTGTGGCGCCCGGTGAGTCGCCAGTGCACCTCGCCGATGGCGCGGCGGCCATGGCTCACCGCGAACGCGGAGCCATCGGCCGCGATCATCCGCGCGCGCCAGTCGCCGGCTTCGATCCCGAAGGTTTCGACCGGCGTCCAGCAACCCATCGCAAGCACTTCGGCGAGCCTCGCGTCCTCCGCATTGACGACGAGGCGCCCGCTGCCGGGCACCGTGCGCACCAGATGGTGGAACTGGCGCTGGATCGCGGCCACGTCCGGGAAGATGTCCGCGTGGTCGAATTCGAGGTTGTTGAGGATCGCGATCCGCGGGTGGTAGTGCACGAATTTCGAGCGCTTGTCGAAGAACGCCGTGTCGTATTCGTCCGCCTCGATCACGAAAACGGGGTCGAAAACGGGGTCAGGTTCACTTTTGTTCGCGGCTTCCTCTCTCTTCATGGAATTTGCGGAAAAGTGAACCTGACCCCGTTCTTTCCCGAGCCTCGCCGACACCCCGAAATTCCCCGGCACCCCGCCGACCAGGAACCCTGGCGCCGCTCCCGCCGCCTCCAGCAGATGCGCGAGCAACGCGGTGGTCGTGGTCTTGCCGTGGGTGCCCGCGACGGCGAGCACTTTGCGCCCGCGCAGCACCTGCTCGCCGAGCCATTGCGGACCCGAGACGTAGGGAAGCCCCGCGTCCAGCATGTACTCGACGGAGGGATTGCCGCGCGAGAGCGCGTTGCCGACGAGTACGAGATCGGGCGCGGGCTTCAGGTGCTCCGCGGACCAACCTTCGCGCAAGGTGATGCCGAGCGCGCGCAACTGGTCGCTCATCGGCGGATAGACGTTGGCATCGGAGCCTGCCACCTCGATGCCCATCTCCCGCGCCAGCGCCGCGAGTCCGCCCATGAAGGTGCCGCAGATGCCGAGGATGTGTATGCGCATGGATTCGCCGCAGGTCGTCACGCCAGCCCGAACAGGTACGCGGCGACCGCGGCCACGATGAAATTCGTGCAGGCGAGCAGCAGCAACGCCAGCACTCCGCCTGCCACCGGACTGTCCATGGCACGCCGGAGGATATTCACCGAAATGCAGACCTGCCAGATCGCGAACGCGAATACCGCGAATGCAGCGAGCATCTGCGCGCCCCCCACATCCCCGGGCTGCAGCGTCTGCGTGCCGGCCGCCGGTAGCGGGACCAACAGCAGCAAGGGCATCGCGATGAGTTCGAAAAGGAAGCTGGTCGCGATCAGCGCGAGCGCGGTTTGCACGAACCGCTCGGCCTTGCCGCGCAGCCGGAGCAACTCATGCAGGACGTACAGCGTGGCCAGCGTGCCCAGCACCGACGCCAGCACCACCGCGACCTTGGCACCGCGGAGCTGCACGTCGAACAGCGAGGCGAACAGTGCGCTCGCAATCAGCAGCCCGACCAGTAGCTGCGGCGAGTAGGGCATGTCCTCCGGGCCCCGCCGGAACAGGCACAGGTTGCGGACACTGGCGAGCAACGCGAGCAAGATCAGGCGTTGGCGCGCGTGCGCAGCGCAGCGAGCAAGCGCTCGCCGATCACCTCGATGCCGCCCACGCCATCAATCGCGGTCAACAGCCCGCGTCCGGCATAGAAATCCGCCACCGGCGCGGTCTGCGCCGCATACACCGCGAGGCGCTTGCGCACGGTCTCCGGATTGTCGTCGGCACGGTGCTCCTGCTCGAAGCGGATCTTGCAACGTTCGATGATGTCGGCGTCGGGCACATCCAGCTTCACCACCGCGTCGAGCGGCTGGTCGAGGCGCACGAGCAGCGCGTCGAGCGCAGCGGCCTGTGCGAGATTGCGCGGATAACCGTCGAGGATGAACCCTTGGCTCGTGTCGGGCCGTGCGAGACGTTCCTCGAGCAGCCCGAGGACAATGTCGTCGGACACCAGTTGCCCCGCCTCCATCACCGCCTTCGCCTTGAGACCGAGCGGGGAGCCGGCCTTGACCGCCGCACGCAGCAGGTCGCCGGTCGAGATGTGCGCAATCCCGAGTTCCACCTTCAGCCGCTTGGCCTGGGTGCCCTTGCCCGATCCGGGCGCGCCGAGCAATACGATGCGCATGCAATTCCTCTTCGGCCCGCGGGAGCGGCGGCGCCTTCGTTAACAAATGCCGGTTTGGGAGTTACGCTAGCGGCTGCGCGGCTACCCCGTCAACGCCGCGCCTGACCACACGGACCGACCGCATGCACGCAACCACGAGCACCACAGGCAGGCTATTGTACGCGCAGTCCGGTGGGGTCACCGCCGTGATCAACGCCACGGCCGCGGCGGTGATCGAAGCCTGCCGCAAGCACAAGGTCCCGGCTTATGCCGCGCGCAATGGCATCCTCGGCGCGCTGCGCGAGGACCTGATCGACACCGCGAAGGAATCGCCAGCGGCGATCGCCGCGCTGAAGCACACGCCCGGCGGCGCGTTCGGGTCGTGCCGGGTCAAGCTGAAATCGCTGGAAGACGACCGCGCCAAGTACGAACGCCTGATCGAGGTGTTCCGCGCCCACGACATCCGCTGGTTCCTTTACAACGGCGGCAACGATTCGGCCGATACCGCGCTGAAATTGTCGAAACTCGGCAAGGCGATGGGCTATGACATCCGCTGCATCGGCGTGCCCAAGACGGTCGACAACGATCTTGCCGTCACCGATTGCTGCCCCGGCTTCGGTTCGGTCGCGAAATACACCGCGGTATCCCTGCGTGAGTGCGCGCTGGATGTGGTGTCGATGATGGACACCTCGACCAAGGTATTCGTGATGGAAGTGATGGGCCGGCACGCCGGCTGGATCGCAGCTTCGGCGGGTCTCGCGGGCCAGGGTCCCGGCGACGCGCCGCACCTCATCCTGTTTCCGGAACTGGAATTCGACGAGGAAAAATTCCTCGCGCGCGTGCGCGAAACGGTGGACCGCGTGGGCTGCTGCGTGGTCGCCGCCAGCGAGGGCATCAAGTACGCGGACGGCAAGTTCGTGGCCGACGCGCACGCCGGCACCGACGCCTTCGGCCATACCCAGCTCGGCGGCGTCGCACCCGCGCTCGCCAGCATGGTGCGCGACAAACTGAAGCTGAAAACCCACTGGGCGATGCCGGACTACCTGCAACGTTCGGCTCGCCACATCGCATCGAAGACCGATCTCGACCAGGCGCTCGCGGTCGGCACGGCCGCGGTGGAACTCGCGCTCGCCGGCGAGAACGCGGTGATGCCGGTGATCCGGCGCACCTCCGATTCGCCGTACCGCTGGAAGATCGACACGGCGAGGCTCGACCGGATCGCCAACCACGAGAAGAAACTCCCGCGCTCCTTCATCTCGAAGGACGGCTATGGCATCACCACCGCCGCCCGCAAATACCTGTCACCCCTGATCCGCGGCGAGGCGCCACCGCCGTACGGCAAGGATGGCCTGCCGCGATACGTGGTGCTGAAGAACATGACCGTGAAGCAGAAACTCGCGGCATTCGCGACATAGGTTGGGCTGAGCGGCTTCTTGCGAAGCCCGACGGCGCGAACACGCCACGTTGGGCTTCATCCGCAAGGAACGCGGATTCAGCCCAACCTGCGATGCTGCGTGATTCGTTGTAGGAGCGGGGCAAGCCCGCAACCCTGTGATCGTGGATCCGGCAAATCCATCGCGGCCATGAGCCGCTCCTACGCGTCGCCGAACAACGCGTTCAGTTCACCATGGCTGGCATTGCCGGCGAAGCCCTCGAAGCGCCCCTCCGCGAGCCCACGCGCCGCGCGCAGGAATCCGCCCCACGCCGCGCCGGCGAGCGCACCGCCGACGCTGACGCGGCGCACGCCCAGCTTTGCTAGATCAGCCACCGCGTACGGCGCGGCCCGGCCCACCAGCACGTTCACCGGTTTCGGCGCGACGGCCTCGACGACGGCGCGGATGTCTTCCGGCCTGCCGGCACCCGGCGCGTACAGGCAGTCGGCGCCGGCCGCGGCGTAGGCGCGCAGGCGCTTGATCGACTCCCCCAGCGGGTCGGAATGCCCGACCAGGAAACATTCGGCACGGCCGACCAGCATCACGTCCTCGCCCGAAGCATCGATGGCCTCGCGCGCAGCGCGCATCCGCGCGACCGCTTCGTCGAAGTCGTACAGCGGCTGCCCGGGATCACCGGTGGAATCCTCGATCGACAAACCCGCCACACCCGTTTCGATGCAGCGCCGAACATTTTTCGTCAGCCCTTCGAGGTCGCGCGCATGGCCATCCTCGAAATCCGCATTGACCGGCAGGCCGGTGGCCTCGACGATCTGGCGGCAGTGCGCCAGCACCTCCTGCACGTCCAGCGCGTGGTCGGGCCTGGCGCGCGACCAGGCGAACCCGGAGCTGGTGGTCGCCAAGGCCTTGAATCCGAGCTGTTCCAGTGCCCGCGCCGAGCCTGCATCCCACGGGTTCGGAATCAGGAAACAGCCGGATTCGTGCAGTTTGCGGAAGGCCGCGCGGCGGGCGGCAAGAAGACCGGCGTTCATGCAATCTCCGATGCGCGCTTGCTGCGCGCGGTGAGCGTCGCATTGTAGGCGCCGGGGCTGCCCGCCGGCCATGCGCGACGAGGCTGGCCCGCGGGCGCGCCGCAGCTATACTGGTTGGAATGCCCGTTGCGGGTTCGCTGAAAGGGGTTTCCGATGTTGCAGCAGTTTGGGATGTGGATCGCGCTCGGTTGCGCGATCGTCGCGATTCTCTACGGGGTGCTCTCGACCAGCTGGATCCTCAAGCAGCCGGCCGGCAACGAGCGCATGCGCCAGATCGCGCAGGCCATCCAGGAAGGCGCCAAAGCCTACCTGAACCGCCAGTACACGACGATCGCGATCGCCGGCATCGTGCTGTTCTTCATCATCGGCTTCGCGATCAGTTGGCCGGCCGCCATCGGTTTCGCGGTCGGCTCGATCCTGTCCGGCGCCGCAGGCTACATTGGCATGAACGTGTCGGTACGCAGCAACGTGCGCACCGCCGAAGCCGCACGCGGCGGCATTTCCAGGGCGCTCGGCGTGGCGTTCCGCGGGGGCGCGATCACCGGCATGCTGGTGGTGGGTCTCGCGCTGCTCGGCGTCACCGCGTACTACACCGTCCTGACGCTCGGCTTCGGCTTTGCACAGAAAGACGCGCTGCACGCGCTGGTCGGACTCGCGTTCGGCTCTTCGCTGATCTCGATCTTCGCGCGGCTCGGCGGCGGCATCTTCACGAAGGGCGCCGACGTCGGTGCGGACCTGGTCGGCAAGGTGGAGGCCGGCATCCCCGAAGACGATCCGCGCAACCCGGCGGTGATCGCCGACAACGTCGGCGACAACGTCGGCGACTGCGCCGGCATGGCAGCCGACCTTTTCGAAACCTACGTGGTGACGCTGGTCGCGACCATGCTGATGGGCGGCGTGCTCGCCGCCGGGAATCTGACCGCGACCCTGTATCCGCTGGTGCTGGGCGGCGCCTCGATCATCGCTTCGGTGATCGGCACCTACTTCGTGCGCACCACCAGCGGCGGCAAGATCATGAACGCGCTCTACAAGGGCGTGATCGTTTCGGCGGTACTCGCCGCGCTCGCATTCTGGTTCATCACCCAGAACATGTTCCCGGCCGGCTTCTCGATCGACAACGGCACCACCGTCATCACCGGTGCCAACCTGTTCGGCGCGGCGCTGACGGGCCTCGTCCTGACCGCGCTGATCGTGGTGATCACCGAGTACTACACCGCGACCGAATACAAGCCGGTCAGACACGTGGCGCAGGCCTCGACCACCGGCCATGCGACCAACATCATCGCCGGCCTCGGCGTGTCGATGAAGGCCACGGCGTTGCCGGTGCTGGCGGTGTGCGCGGCGATCTATGCGTCCTACTGGATGGCGGGGTTGTACGGCATTGCGATCGCCGCCACGGCGATGCTGTCGATGACCGGGATGATCGTGGCGCTCGACGCCTACGGCCCGATCACCGACAACGCCGGCGGCATCGCGGAGATGGCCGGCCTGCCGGACGACGTCCGCGGCGTGACCGATCCGCTGGACGCGGTCGGCAATACCACGAAGGCGGTCACCAAGGGCTATGCGATCGGCTCGGCGTGCCTCGCCGCGCTGGTGCTGTTCGCAGAATACACCCACAACCTGTCGCTGCTGAACCCGGGAGATGTGTTCTACTTCTCGCTGTT
>JAICJG010000034.1 GCA_025928585.1 Rhodanobacteraceae bacterium | reverse complement strand
TCGGAGCTGAACACGCTGAGCTGCTCGATCATGGTGTTGACGATCGTCGCCGTGCGCAGGAACGCGCCTTCCAGCGGCCGGCCCTCGAACTCCAGCGCCATGGTGCGGGAAAGGTCGCCCTTGGCCACCGCGGCGATCGCACGCGTGACCTCGGTGGTCGGCCACAACAGGTCATCGATCAGGCCGTTGACCGAGCGTTCCATGTCTTCCCAGGCGCCGCCGCGGCCGGCCAGCGAAATGCGCTGCCGGGTCTTGCCCTGCTTGCCGACGCCGTGGCCAATGCGCTCCAGTTCGCGTGCCATGCGCTGGTTGGCCTCGATGATGTCGTTGAAGCAATCGGCGAGCTTTCCATCCAGCCCCTCCCAATCTCCGCTGACCCGCACACTGAAATCGCCGCGCTGTACCGCCTGCATCGCCCCCAGCAGCGCGTGCATGGGTGGTTCGGCGGCGCCCGCTGGCGCGGTGGATTCGGGGCGATGCCGGCTCTTCATTCGAGGACTCATGGTGATCTCCGGAGAGAGACGGCCGCGGAAGCAGCGCGGGTGACCAGGGCGCGGCGCCGTCGTCGCACGTCGAGAAACGAGCGTGCAGACCTCGAGGGCCGCGCCCGCCATCGCGCTACTTCGAAGCGGGGCACAAAAGCTGCATGATGCCCCAATTCGCCGAGATTTGCAGCGACGCAGCGCCGGGTCCGGGGCTGGCGCCCAGGGCAGGCGCTTGCGGCCCCCGGCCGCCTCCCATCCGGGGGTATCAGCGTGCCCGCCGAACCATGTCGGCCGCCTTTTCGGCAATCATGGTCGTCGGGGTGTTGGTGTTGCCACCAATGAGCGTGGGCATGATGGAGGCATCGACCACGCGCAGCCCGGCGAGGCCCCGCACCCGCAACTCGGGATCGACCACGGCCATGCCGTCGACTCCCATCTTGCAGGTGCCGACGGGGTGATAGATGGTTTCGCAGTGTTGCCGGATGAACGCTTCGATCGCGGCGTCGCTGCGCACGGCTTCGCCGGGGAAAAGCTCGCGACCACGATAGGAATCGAACGCACGCGCGGCGAGAATGCGCCGTGCTGCACGCACCCCGGCAACCAGGGTCGCGAGGTCGGCCGGATCGGCAAGGTAATTCGGCTGGATCCGCGGATCGGCCAGTGGATCGGCGCTGCGGAGGCCGATTTCGCCGCGACTGCGGGGACGCAGTACGCACACATGGAGGGAGAATCCGAAGCCGAGCGACCGCCGCAGCCTCAAACCGTGTTCTTCCTGGATCACCGGCAGAAAGTGGTACTGGAGGTCGGGGGCATCCAGTCCCGGTTCGCTACGCGCGAAGCCGCCGGCCTCGGCGATGTTGCTGGTGAAGGGTCCGCGCGCTCGCGCGAGATAATCGAGGAGCCCCTTGGCGCCGCGCCACAGGAACAGCGGGCCCACCGAGTAACCGACGCGGCGGGTCGCCTCGTGCACGACCAGCACATCGGGATGGTCCTGCAGGTTCTTGCCGACGCCCGGCAGCTCCAGCACCTGCGGGATGCCATGCCGGGCAAGCTCATCCCGCGGACCGATCCCCGACAACAGCAAGAGCTGCGGGGAGTTCACCGTTCCGCCGCACAACAGCACCTCGCGGGATACCCGCACCTCCACATCATGGCCCCGATGGCGGCACGCGACCCCCACCGCGCGCGTGCCTTCCAACAACACCCGCGTCGCGCGCGCGCCGGTGAAGATGGCAAGGTTCGGACGCTGCGCAGCCGCCACGCCGTCGGGGCCGGGCGTGCGCAGGAAGGCGCGCGCATTGCTGCAGCGCCGCCCGTCCTTTTGCATCACCTCATAGAGGCCTGCGCCCTCCTGTTGCGTGCCGCTGAAGTCATCATTGCGTCGCAGTCCGGTCTCGATCGCGGCTTCGACGAACGCCAGGCTGAGCTCGTTGGGATCGCGCAGCTCGGCGACGTTGTACGGGCCGCCGGCGCCGTGGAGCGGACCTGCGCCACGCTCGCGATTCTCGAAGCGACGGAAGTATGGCAGGACCTCGGCATAGCTCCAGCCGCCGTTGCCGAGCGCCGCCCAGTGGTCGTAGTCCATGGGGTGGCCGCGCGTATAGCACATCGCATTGACCGCACTCGAGCCGCCGAGCATGCGGCCCCGCGGCCAGAACATCCTGCGGCCCGCGCAATTCGGTTCCGGTTCCGTGCGGAACCGCCAGTTGCGGCGGCGGCTGCGCATCAGCGCGATGATCCCGAACGGCATTTGCACCAGGACGCTGTCATCCCCGGGGCCAGCCTCCAGCAGGCACACCCGGACACCGGCATCCTCGCTCAGCCGCGCAGCCAGCACGCAGCCCGCCGAACCTCCACCCACGATCACGTAATCGTACATGGCACCCCGCTCGCCTGCTGCCGACGGTGGATCCCGCAACGTCGCCCGAGACGATACTGGAACCTCCAACGGAGCGATGATTGCCCTGCGGGCCGCAGGTGTCGACCAGGCGTCCGGATGGCGACGACGACCGCTGGCAATGATCCCGCTCGGCCTCTGGCCGGGCGACTCGGGAGCCGCGCAATGGCCCCCCCGGGGGAAGCGGCATCTGCGGGGCGTCCAGTACGCAGTCGCGGGGAACCGAATCAGTCCGGCGACGCCTTCTCCTGCCCTTCGGGCCCGCGCATCTTTAGAGTTCTTGAGCGTTGCTTCAGGACAACCGGGGCGGCAATGGATAGCGTGGAGGACGCAGCGCGGCGTCGCTGGCGAAGGGCTGCCGCGACTGTCGCGAAGTCTGTCGCAACCAACGAATGAGGCCGATCCATGAACGCGAAATCCTGTAGTCCGGCCTGGGCGATCGCGCGCCCGCTGCGCTTCAACCCGACTGCGCGATCTGCGCCAGCCTCCGCAGTGCCACCGACGCGATGGGGTAATCGACGTCGACGCTGCGTATCTCGTCGAGCATGCCGCGGGTGAACTGCAATTGCGGATCGTCCCGCTCCAGCCACGCCGAAACGGCGCCGTGCGGACTCTGGCGGCCCTGCTCGGACGCGAGGATCTGGGTGACCATCGCGCGGTGCTGCACCGCGAGTTCGTCGCGCAGGGCGCCGCGTGCCTGCGCGTGCCAACTGCTTTCGACCGGCAGCTTCTCGATCTGGTTGCGCAGCCACTCGATGTCGAGCGCCTCGCCGAGATCGAAGAACACCCTCGCCACGTGCTCGATCGGGCGGTCCGACTCCAGCGATATCTCGACGACGTCCATCGCCACTTCCAGGACCGGGATCGTCGCCAGCGCCTGGGCGAGTTCGGCCGGGAAGCCGAGGCCCCGCCACTTGCCGGAATCGACGTCCCACCGGGCCCGGCCGGTATCCGTCAGGATCGCCGGCAGCGCGGCGCGCAACTGGTCCATGCCGGGCTGGAAACGCTGCACGAGGTCGGTAATGCCCAGCCCCGTGCCCGGGGCGTTGAGAAGCCAGCGCGAGACGTGGCGCAGCAGCGACCACACCTTCATCAGCGCGTCGATCTGCGAGGCTTCGCTGGTCTCGCCGTCCAGCGCCTCGATGCCCGACCACAGTTCGCGCGCGTGCAGGATCTGGCGCGCCGCGTTGTAGGCCTTGACCACGGCCGCCGCCGTCTGGCCGGTGTCTTCCTGGGTGCGCAGCACGAAGGTCGCGCCCATCCGGTTGACGATCGAATTGGTGACGGCGGTCGCGATGATCTCGCGCTTCAGGCGGTGCCGCTGCATGTGCGCCGCGAACTTCTGGTGCAGTGGCTCGGGGAAATAGCGCACCAGTTCGTGCGAGAGAAACGGGTCCTCGGGCACGTCGGACTCGAGCAACTGCTGGTACAGCACAATCTTCGAATACGAGAGCAGCACCGCAAGCTCCGGCCGCACCAGTCCCTGGCGGTGGGTGCGGCGCTCGGAAAGTTCCGCGTCGGACGGCAGCGACTCGATCTGGCGATCGAGCTGGCCGCGCGACTCGAGGGTGCGGATGAAGTGCGCCTTCGAGCCGATACGGCTCACCGACATGCGTTCCATCAAACTGAGCGCGATGTTCTGGCGATAGTTGTCGCGCAACACCAGCTTCTCGACCTCATCGGTCATCGAATGCAGCAGTTCGTTGCGTGCATCCACATCCATCTCGCCGCGCTGCACCGCGTCGTTCAGCAGGATCTTGATGTTGACTTCGTGGTCGGACGTATCCACGCCCGCCGAGTTGTCGATGAAATCGGTGTTCAGCAGCACGCCCTTCTGCGCGGCTTCGATGCGGCCCTTCTGGGTGAACCCGAGGTTCCCGCCCTCGCCCACGACCCGGCAGCGCAACTCGCCGCCGTTGATCCGGAGTGCGTTGTTGGCGCGGTCGCCGGCGTCGCCATTGGACTCCGATGCGGCCTTCACGTAGGTGCCGATGCCGCCGTTCCACAGGAGGTCGACCGGCGCCTTCAGGATCGCACTGATCAATTCGGGCGGCGAGAGCGACTCGACCTCGTCGGCGATCCCGAGCGCCGCACGCATTTCCGGCGCGATCGCGATTGCCTTGAGGGTACGCGCGAACACGCCTCCGCCCCTGGAGATCTTCGACTTGTCGTAGTCGTCCCAGGACGAACGCGGCAGCTTGAACATCCGCTCGCGCTCGGCGAACGAAACCGCGGGGTCCGGGGTCGGGTCGATGAAAACATGGCGATGATCGAATGCCGCCAGCAGCCGGATGTGGCGGGACAACAGCATGCCGTTGCCGAACACGTCCCCCGACATGTCGCCGATGCCGACGCAGGTGAAATCCTCGCTCTGGCAGTCGCGGCCGAGCGCGCGGAAGTGGCGCTTGACCGATTCCCAGCCGCCCTTGGCGGTGATGCCCATGTCCTTGTGGTCATAGCCGGCCGAGCCGCCCGAGGCGAAGGCGTCGCCCAGCCAGTAGCCGTGGTCGATCGAAAGGCCGTTGGCGATGTCCGAGAACTTCGCCGTACCCTTGTCGGCCGCGACCACCAGGTACGGATCGTCGTCGTCGTGGCGCACCACGTCGTCCGGGTGCAGGATCCTGCCGGCCGCGGTGTCGATGTTGTCGGTGATGTCCAGCAATCCGTTGATGAACATCTTGTAGCAGGCGATGCCCTCGGCCTGCACGGCGTCGCGGTCGCCCGCATCGGGTGGACGCTTGACGAAGAACCCGCCCTTGGAACCCACCGGCACGATCACGGTGTTCTTCACCATTTGCGCCTTGACGAGGCCCAGCACCTCGGTACGGAAATCCTCGCGCCGGTCCGACCAGCGGATCCCGCCACGCGCGACCGGTCCGAAGCGCAGGTGCACGCCTTCGACGCGCGGTGCGTACACCCAGATCTCGCGGTACGGCACCGGCTTCGGCACGTCGGGCACGCGCGCCGAGTCGAACTTGTAGCTGATGTACTCGGCCGGCCGGCCATCGTGCAACTGGAAGTAATTGGTGCGCAGGGTCGCGCGCATCAGGTCCATGAAGCCGCGCAGGATGCGGTCGTCATCGAGGCTCGACACATTGACCAGCAGGGTCTTGATGGCCTTGACGAATCCCTCGCACTGGAGCTTGCGCGGGCCGTCGCGCAAACCGGCCACGCGTTCGACGAAGTCCGGGTTGGCTTCGCGCACCGACGGCGGAGTGAGCACCTGCAGCTCGCGCAGGAGCGCGTCGCGTGCCGCGGCGTCGCCCGCTTCGCGCTTGGGATCGAACTTGGCCTCGAACAGCTCGGCCAGCAGCCCTGCGATCATCGGGTATTCGTTGAGCGTCTCCTCCATGTACGCCTGCGAAAACGGCGTGCCGATCTGCTGCTGGTACTTGCAATAGCCGCGCAGCATGGCGATCTGCCGCCAGCCGAGCCCGGCCCGCAACACCAGCGCATTGAAGTGGTCGTTTTCCGCGCGGCCGTGCCAGATCGCGTGGAAGGCGTCCTCGAAGCGTGCGTGCAGGTCCTCGAGCTTGAACTGCAGCGGCACCGCCGGGCGCACCACGAAGTCCTGCACGCAGGCCTTGCCGCCCTGCACGTCTTCCAGCACGTGCACCTGCTCGGTATCGACCTTGAGTCCGGCATTCTCGAGCAACGGCAGCGCCTCGGACAGCGGGATGTCGCTGCCGGCGCGGAAGATCTTGAAGTGCAACTCGCCCGGGGTGCGGTACGACTCGTGCAGCGCGAGCCGCATGTCTTCGCCGGCGCCCGCCATCGCCGTCAGGATGCCGACGTCCTCGGCCGCGCGCGCGGGTGTGGTGTCCTCGATGTAGCCCGCCGTGAAGGCGCGGCCCCAGCGGTTGGCCAGTTGCGCGCCGCGCTCCTCGCCGAGCCCCTGCACCAGCGCGTCGCGCAACTCGTCGTGCCAGCTGCGCACGATCGGCGCGAGCTTGGCGTCGAGCCTCGCCATGTCGACGTTCACCTGCTCGCCGGTGCGCGGGCGCACCAGGATGTGCATGCGCGCGAGCGGCGAATCGCCGATCTGCACCGTGGCGTCGGCGTGCACCCCGTGCAGCTCCTCGAGCAGCATCTCCTTGACCCGGTCGCCGACCGCGGGGCTGTAATGGTCGCGCGGGATGAACGCGAGGCACGAGAAGAAGCGGCCGTACGCATCGCGGCGTACGAACAGTCGCGCGCGGCGGCGCTGGCTCAGGTCGAAGATGCCCGAGGCGAGCGCAAACAATTCGTCGGTGGAGGCCTGCAGCAGTTCGTCGCGCGGCAGCGTTTCGAGGATGGTGCGGAACGCCTTGCCGGAGTGCGATTGCGGGCGCAGACCGGAACGCGACTCCGCGGATTCGAACTTCTTGCGCACCAGCGGCACGTCCTGCGGACGGCGCATGTACGAGGTCGACGTGTACAGGCCGAGGAACCGTGATTCGCCGATCGGCTTGCCCTTCTCGTCGAAGCGCAGTACGCCGATGTAATCCATGTAGCCCGAACGGTGCACGCGCGAGCGCGCGTTGGTCTTGGTCAGGATGATCGCGTCGATCGAACCCGATTGCGGCAGCCGGGTCGCGATCAGGCTCTTGGTGGAACGCGGCGCGGTGGCGAGATCGGGGTTGCGCAGGATCCCGAGCCCCGAGCCGGGACGCGCCTTCAGCAACTCGTCGCCCTGCTCGGCCACCACGTCGTATTCGCGGTAGCCGAGGAAGGTGAAGTGGTTGTCGGCGGCCCAGCGCAGGAACGCCTGGCCTTCGGCGATTTCTTCGGCATCGAGCGGCGACGTTTCCTCCGGCAGCGTGTTCGCAATCGCGAGCATCCGGTCGTGCATGGCCTGCCAGTCCGCGACCGCGGCGCGAACGTCGGCGAGCGCGACCTCGGCCACGGTCTGCAGTTGTTGCAGCATTGCGTCGTCGACCCGGTCGATTTCGGCGTGCATCACCGATTCGATCGAACCGCCCTCGCGGCAGGCCGAGATCGACACGACCTCGCCCGCTGCGTTGCGGCGTACGTCCATTACCGGGTGCAGCAGCCGGTGCAACCGCAGGCCCGCCCCCGCGATCGCCATTTCCAGCGAATCGACCAGGAACGGCATGTCGTCGGTGACCACTTCGATCACCGAATGCGGACAGGTCCAGCCGTTGTGCCCGCGATCGGGATTGAAGGCACGCACGCTGGCGTGGCCCTCGGGCCGCTTGCGGAACCACTGGTACAGATCGAGGCACAACGCCGCCCACGTGTCGTTGCCGCGGCGAGCGAGATCCTCGGGGCCCAACTCGGTACAGGCGAGCTTCGCGAACGTTTCCGCCGTCCCCGCATCCGCCGATCCAACCCTGTCACGGACATCGGCCGCGATCGCGGCGACTTCAGCACCCCCGTCAAGGGCACGCGTTGCGTTCATGTGGATGGTTGTTGGGCCAAAGGGAACGGCTAGGATAGCGCCGGGCACCGGTCGCGTTCCAGCGTCCGCGTCGCGCGGAGCCCGCGTGGACCCGCTCCGCACAGGCGCTGGCGGCCCGCGCAACCGGCCGTTTCGGTGGCGCGGCGTGCGCATCCGTGACCGTTGGCCTAGGGACGCGTGCACCCATGCACGCCATAATGGCGCACGGTTGATTCACCCGGTAGAGAACCCTCGATGACGACTCGGTTGCTGCGCGTTGCGGCCGCAACGGCGCTGGCGCTGCTGGCCGCCGCATGCAGCCACCCGGCCCCGCCGCCGCCCCAGGCGCCGGAGGTGGGGGTGATCACGGCCCGCGCCACCGACATTCCGGTGACGCGCAGCTACCCCGGCCGCCTCGCGCCGACGCTGACCGCCCAGGTGCGCGCGCGGGTCACCGGCATCGTGCTCAAGCGCGTGTACAGGGAAGGCTCCGACGTCAAGGCCGGCGACGTGCTGTTCAAGATCGACCCGACCCAGCTCGAGGCGACGCTGCGGGCCGCGCAGGGAGAGCTCGCGCAGGCGGAGGCCAGCGCGCGCGACACGGCTTTGAAGGCGCGTCGCAGCAAGACGCTCGGGGCCAAGGGCCTGCTGTCCAAGCAGGACGTCGACGACGCCATCGCGGCCGCTGCCCAGGCGGCCGCGGCCGTGAAGACGGCGCACGCGAACGTTCAAAACGCCAGGATCAACCTCGGCTACGCCACGGTCACCGCACCCATCAGCGGGCGCGCCGGACGTGCCAACATCACCGAAGGCGCGCTGGTGTCGCCCACCGACAGCCAGCCGCTGACGACGGTGCAGGTAATCGATCCAATCTACGCCAACTTCAGCCAGCCGATGTCGGAGGTCGAGAGGCTGCGGCGCGCGGAGAAATCCGGCGACCTGAAACTGGCCGCGCCCGACAAGGCCGAAGCGCGGATCGTGCTGCCCGACGGCAGCGTGTACCCCCACGAGGGCACGCTCGACTTCACCGATCTCGCAGTCGACCCGACCACGGGTGCGGTGGACCTGCGCGCCGTGGTGCCGAACCCGGATCGCACCCTGCTGCCCGGCATGTTCGTGACCATCCGGCTGACGCTCGGCACCCTGCACCATGTGTTCCTGCTGCCGCAGAGCGCGATCCAGCGGGACAATGACGGCGCGTTCGTGTATGCGGTCGACAGCGGTGACACGATCGTCGCAAAGCGCGTCAAGCTCGGCGACCAGCACGGGGCCGACTGGATCGTGCTGGGTGGAATCGACGCCGGGGCGCGAATCGTGGTGTCGGGCATCCAGCAGGCCCGGGCAGGCGAGAAGGTGAAGCCGCTAGCGTCTGCCCCCGAGTCTGGTGCAGACGGCAAAGAGAAAGCAGGGGTGAGGGATGAGTAGCGAGGGCGCTCGCCGATGCAGCGATCGGGCGCCGGACCCTCGCGACAGCATGGCGCCCCCTGCCGGAGCCTGGCTCGCCCCGCGATTCGATTCTTACCTTCTCGCCACTCGTCCCTGATCCCATTGCGCGAGCACCCGGCAACCTCAGCCCCACGCAGCAAGCGAGGCACGCGTTAGTCCCATGCCGCAGTTCTTCATCGACCGTCCGATCTTTGCGTGGGTCATCGCCATCCTGATCACGCTGGGTGGCACCATCGCGATCCTCAACCTGCCGATCGAGGCGTACCCCACCATCGCGCCGCCCAGCGTGCGGGTGAATGCCGATTACCCGGGCGCGAACGCGCAGGTGGTGCAGAGCACGGTCACCCAGGTGATCGAGCAGAACCTGTCGGGCATCGATCATCTCCTGTACTTCAGCTCGTCGTCCGACTCCACGGGCTCCTCCGGCATCACGCTGTATTTCGAGCCCGGCACCGATCTGGACACCGCGGCGGTGCAGACCCAGAACGCGGTGAACGCGGCCGAACCGCGCCTGCCGCAGGCCGTGAAGAACCTCGGCATCACGGTGCGCAAGTCCACCGGCGGTCATGTCATGGGCATTTCGCTGCAGGACAAAAGCGGACGCCTCGATCCCGCCGCACTCAACAACCTGATCGCAGCGCGTCTGATCGATCCGATCTCGCGCATCCAGGGCGTCGGCAGCGTCGACCAGTTCGGGGCACCGTACGCGATGCGCATCTGGCTGAATCCGCTGGAACTGAAGGGTTACGGGCTGACCGCCACCGACGCGCTGGACGCGGTGCGTGCGCAGAACGTGATGTTCGCCGCGGGTTCGGTGGGCGCGCAGCCGGCCGTGAAGGGCCAAGGCATCACCGCGACGGTAACCGCGCAATCGAGTTTTACAACGCCCGGGCAATTTCGCAACATCATCCTGCGGACCAATCCCGACGGCACCACCGTCACCTTGGGCGACGTCGCGCGGGTCGAATTGGGATCCGAAGGCTACGGCAATTTCTCGCGCCTCAATGGCCACCCGGTGGCATCGTTCGGCATCTCGTTGCTGCCGGGGGCCAACGCGCTGGCCGTGTCCAACGCGGTGTTGGCGAAGATGAAGGAGCTGGCCGAAAACCTGCCCGCAGGCGTGAGCTGGAGCGTCCCGTTCGAGAGCTACAGCTTCGTCAGGGTATCGATCGAAGAGGTGGTGAAGACCCTCGGCGAGGCGATCGTGCTCGTGTTCCTGGTCATGCTGCTGTTCCTGCAGAACCTGCGCGCCACCCTCATTCCCACGCTGGTGGTGCCGGTGGCGCTGACCGGCACCTTCCTCGGCCTTTACGTGCTCGGGTTCTCGATCAATGTGCTCAGCCTGTTCGGCATGGTGCTGGCGATCGGCATCGTGGTGGACGATGCAATCGTGGTGGTGGAAAACGTCGAGCGCATCATGCGCGAAGAGGGATTGCCCGCCAAGGAAGCCAGCCGCAAGGGCATGCAGCAGATCACCGGCGCGGTCATCGCGGTGACTACCGTACTGGCCTCCGTGTTCGTGCCGGCCGCACTGATGTCGGGCAGCGTCGGTGCCATTTACCGCCAGTTCTCTGTCACCATCGCGATCTCGATGTTGCTGTCGGCGCTGATGGCACTGTCGTTCACCCCGGCGCTGTGCGCCAGCCTGCTGCGCCCCGAACACGAACACGCCAATCGTTTCCTGCGCGCCTTCAACAACGGCTACGAAAGCATGGCGCGGCATTACCTCGCCCGCCTCGGCAAGGCGGTGCGCCACACACCGCGCTGGATGGTCGGGTACGCGCTGGCGATCATCGTCGTCATCGTGTTGCTCTGGCAGCTGCCTTCGAGTTTCGTGCCGCAGGAAGACCAGGGCGAGGTCGTCGCGAGCATCCAGTTGCCGCCGGGAGCCACCACGGGGCGCACCCGCACCGTGATGGAACAGGTCGAGCGCATTGCGGAGAAAGATCCTGCCGTCCAAAACGTCTTTACCATCGGCGGCTTCAGCTTCTCGGGCCACGGCGAGAACGTCGGCATGGCGTTCATCCACCTCAAGGACTGGAGCGATCGCAGCCGCACCGCCGACCAGGTCATCAACGATTTCAACCAGCAGTTCGCGAAGATTCGCGATGCCCAGGTGTTCGCGATGAACCAGGCGGTGATCCGCGGGCTCGGGCGCTTTGCCGGCTTCGACTTCGAGCTGGAGGATCGGGGTGGCCTGGGCCACCGGGCGCTGGTGGATGCCAAAGACAAGTTGATCGCCGAGGCGCGCCATGACAGACGGCTGGCCAACGTCCACGTCAATGGTCAGCCGGATTCACCGACCGTGAACATGCAGGTCGATCGCGTGCAGGCGGAGTCGATGGGGCTGTCCGTCACCGACGTGCACAACGCGATCCAATTGATGCTGTCGCAGGTGTACGCCAACGACTTCTACTACGGCGGCCGCGTATTGCGCGTGGAGATGCAGGCGGATGCGCCGTTTCGCATGAACCCGTCCGACATCGACCAGTTCTACACCCGCTCCTCCAACGGCACGATGGTGCCGTTGTCCAGCGTGGTCAGCACCCACTGGTCGCTGGCCTCGCCGGAACTCGACCGCTACAACGGCGCCGAAGCGATCTCCATCACCGGAACCGCAGCGGCCGGCTACAGCTCGGGCGACGCGATCGCCGCAATGCAGGATCTGGTCGCCAAGTACCTGCCGAAAAGCTTCGGATACGAGTGGACCGGACAGTCGCTGCAGGAAATCCTCTCGGGCGCGCAGGCCCCGATGCTGTTCGGGCTGTCGATCTTCGTGGTGTTCCTGTGCCTGTGCGCGCTGTATGAAAGCTGGTCGATCCCGGTGGCGGTGATGCTGGTGATCCCGCTCGGCGTGCTGGGCTCGGTCGTCCTGACCAGTATCCGCGGCCTCGACGATGACGTCTATTTCAAGATCGGCCTGATCGCGATCATCGGCTTGTCGGTGAAGAATGCGATCCTGATCGTGCAATTCGCGGTCGACCTGCAGAAGGAAGGCCAGGGCCTGATCGCGGCGACCCTGGAAGCTTGCCGCATCCGCCTGCGGCCGATCCTGATGACCTCGATCGCATTCATCCTCGGCGTGCTGCCGCTCGCGATTTCTTCCGGCGCCGGCGCCAACAGCCGCCATGCGATCGGCACCGGCGTGATCGGCGGCATGATCGGCGCCACCGCGCTCGGCGTGATGCTGGTGCCGGTGTTCTACGTGGTGATGCGCAGGTTGCTCGGCGACAAGAGCGACGGCACCGAAGTGCCGCACGGCGAAGCCGAGGTGCGTGGGTTGGGCTGAGCGGGCTTCATCCGCGAAGCCCGACATCCCCCGGCGAAAATGTTGGGCTTCCGCAGGAATGCATCCGGCGTCGGCCCAACCTATCGAACCGGAATGTCGCTCAGCGCTTCGAATTCCTCGTCCGACAATCCGATGTCCGCCGCCGCGACGTTCTCTTCCAGGTGCGCACGCTTCGAGGTACCCGGGATCGGGATCATCGCCGGACTCCGCCGCAACAACCACGCGAGCGCGATCTGGGCGGGGCTTGCCTGGTGGCGCCGCGCAATTTCCGCGAGCGGCGATTCCGGTCCGCTCAATGCGCCGCCGGACAGCGGGTACCACGGGATGAAACCGATCCCGCGGCTCTCGCAATAATCGAGCACGTCCTCGTATCTGCGGAACGTGGCGCTGTAACGATTCTGCACGGTCGCCACCGGGAACACCTGTTCGGCCGCCTGGATTTCCTCGACGGTCACCTCGCTCAACCCGGCGAACCGGACCAGGCCCTCGTCCAGCATCGACTTGATCGCGCCGAACTGCTCGTCGCGCGGCACCTGCGGATCGATCCGGTGCAACTGCCACAGCGGAATCCGTTCGAGGCCAAGGTGGCGCAGGCTCATCTTGACCTGCTGCAGGAGGTACTCGGGACGGCCCAGAGGAATCCATTCGTTCGGCCCCGGCCGCACCTGACCGCCCTTGGTGGCGATCACGATGTCACGGTAGGGATGCAACGCTTCCCGCAGGAGCAATTCCGAAACGTCGGGTCCATAGGCATCGGCGGTGTCGACGAAATCCACCCCCAGCTCGGGCAGGCGCCGCAGGGTATCGATGCACGCCCTGCGGTCCGCGGGCTCGCCCCAGATCCCTGCGCCGGTGACGCGCATCGCGCCGAAGCCCAGCCGGTGGATTGGCAGCTCGCCGCCCAAACAAAACGTACCGGCACGGCCGGCATCCGCAGTCGTCATCGCAGGCACCTCGGGGAAATCGAGTCCCACCACGATACGCGCACCCGCCGCGATTTTCAGGAAGTGCCCGTATGGAAGAGCGCTACAAGGCCCTTCCCTTCACGGGGACGAAGCGACGCGTTTGCGCACCGCAGGTTCGCGCGCCGCTGGGCGGCCGCACAGGGAAGTGCGGACCGGACTCACGATGCAGGATGCGTGGGGATGGCTTGCAATCGGGGCGCGCCGCAGCGCGAAATCATGCGCTGGCACCCCATCCACTGCCCGGCCTCCCCTTGAGGGGGAGGAGAAAAGCACAAAAGCCGCGCGGATCGCTCCGCGCGGCCTTGTCCAGATGCAGGTGCGGTTGCGCGCGGTTACTTCTTGCGCGAAGCGTCGTCCTTGCCGCGTGCGGCGATGTCTTCCTTGATGCGCGCGGCCTTGCCTTCCAGTCCGCGCAGGAAGTACAGCTTGGCGCCGCGCACCTTGCCCTTGCGCTTGATCTCGACCGAATCGATCGCCGGGCTGTGCGCCTGGAACACGCGCTCAACCCCGGTGCCGTGCGACATCTTGCGAACCGTGAAGGCCGAATGCAGGCCGCGATTGCGGCGCGCGATCACCACGCCTTCGAACGCCTGCACGCGTTCGCGGTTGCCTTCCTTCACCTTGACGTTGACCACCACGGTGTCGCCCGCACCGAACGGCGGCAGCTCGCGGCCCATCTGTGCGGCTTCGAATTGTTCAATGATCTTGTTCATGGGGTTGACCCTTGTGTTCCCGTTTGAATTCATCCAGCAGGCGTCGGTCTTGTTCGTCCAGCGCCACGTTCTCCAGCAGATCCGGCCGCTTCAGCCAGGTGCGTCCGAGCGACTGCATCCGGCGCCAGCGATCGATCGCCGCGTGGTCGCCCGACACCAGCACCGCCGGTACGTCGCCAAATTCATGGCTGACCGGCCGCGTGTAGTGGGGGCAGTCCAGCAGGCCGTCCGAGAACGAGTCCTGCTCCGCGGATTGCGAATCGCCCAACGCACCTTCCTGCAACCTGCCGACCGCATCGATCAGCACCGCGGCGGCCAATTCGCCGCCCGACAGCACGTAATCGCCGATCGACAGTTCCTCGTCAATCTCGTGTTCCAGCAGGCGCTCGTCGATGCCTTCGTAGCGCCCGCACAGCAGAATCACGCGTGGCAATCCCGCCAATTCCTTCACCTTGTCCTGCGTGAGCCGCTTTCCCTGTGGACTCAGGTAAATCACCCGCGCCGGTTCAGCCGCCGCTTGCCGTGCCGCCGCCAAGGCGCGGCGCAACGGCTCGATCAGCATCACCATCCCGGGGCCGCCACCACACACGGTGTCATCGACCCGGCGGTAAGCGCCTTCGGCGTGGTCGCGCGGATTCCACGCTTCCACGTCCAGCAAACCGCGCTCGACGGCCCGGCCGATCACCCCGAACCCGGTGCACTGCTGCACGAATCCTGGGAACAGCGTGACGACGTCAACGCGCATCGGTCGTCCCTGGTCAATCTTCCTTGTCCCAGTCGACCTCGATGCGTCCCGCATCCAGATCGACCGCTTTCACGTAAACATCCACCACGTACGGAATCAGGCGTTCGCGCCCGGCTGCGTCCCGCGTCACCAGCACCGCGTGCGCGCCGTTGTCGAAGAGATGGCTGACGCGGCCGAGGTCCTCGCCCGCTCCGTTCACCACCTGCAACTCCTCCAGGTCCGTCTGGTAATACTCGCCGGATCCAGGCTCCGGCAAGGCTTCGCGCGAAATCCAGATGCGCGCGCCGATCCATGCCGCCGCTGCATCGCGATCGCCGATTCCGGCAAACGTCGCGACGATGCCCTTGCCTTGCGCGTGCCCCTCGACTTCGCCGATTTCCTCGAAGCGGTTCGGCGCGCGTTCCAGCAGCCACGGCCTGTAATCGAAGATCGCCACCCGCGGTTCGGTGAACGATTCCAGTTTCACCGCGCCACGCACGCCATGCACGCCGACGATGCGCCCGAGCAGCACATGCCGCTCGCCATTCATCGCGTCAGGCAGCAGCGGCCTGCTTGCCGGCTTCCTTGGCCAGCGCCGCGACCTTGTCCGAGCACTGGGCGCCCTTGGCGACCCAGGCCTTCAACTTCTCGACGTCCAGCACCAGCCGCTGGTCATGCTGGCCGGCCGCACCCGGGTTGAAGTAACCCAGGCGTTCGATGTTGCGGCCGTCGCGGGCGCTGCGCTGGTCGGTCACCACCACGTGGTAAAACGGCCGGCCCTTGGCGCCTGCGCGCGAAAGACGAATTCGTACCATGATTCTCGACTCCACCGGATCGACGGGCCCGAACCACAACGATCCGGGGCACCGAAACGCGCCATTGTAGCGGACATCGCCGGGATTTTCAGCTGTTGGCGCAACGGCCCTGCCCGGTACCCGCGCAGGGCCGCAACGCCACTTCCGTTGTCGACTTGGAAATGCCTTTCCTCAGGGCTTGAGTACGGCGTTGGCGCTGGCGACGTCGGATTCCAGCCGCGCGACCCCCGCGTGCGCCTGTGCGATGTAGGAGGCCGCCACCTGCTGCATCGCCGGCGTGGGCGCCACCAAGGCCATGCCCACCTGGCTGGCGATGGAGGTCAGCCAGGCGCGCAGGCGCGGCGGGTACACCAGCGCACCTTCCCCGGACTGGATCCGGAGGTCCACCAGGCCGTCGATGTCGCGGTCCAGTCCCGCCAGCGCCTGCCGCGCCGCCGGGGCCGAGTCCTTCTTCTTGGCGACGGCCCGCTCGAGCGAGCTGCGCACGGCGATGGCTTGGTTGAGCGCGGTATCCAGTCCATTCAACGCGTCGTGGATTTGCATGAGCAGGTGGAACTGCTGCTGCAATTCGGCCTGGCTGGTGCCCAGGCGCGGATCGAGTTTCACCACGAACGGCTGCTTGCGGGTGGTTTTCCCGTAGCTCAGGACCGCGTAGTAGGTGCCGGGCACGACTTTCGGCCCGACCGGCTTGGCCGCCGCGAAACCGGAATGGAAGACGCCCTTGACTTCCACCGCATCCGGGTAGCGCAGGTTCCACTGGAAGCGGTTCATGCCGGCGTGGAGCTTCTCGGGCTTCGCCTGCTTCTCGACGATCACCGACTTCGCCACGTGCTTCTTCTCGGGCTTGACCGGCAGCGTGAAGCTCGTGATCGGCTTGCCGTTCGCGTCCGTGAAGCTCAGTTTCACCGGAACCTTGCCGTCGTAATCGGCAGGCAGGTGGAAGAACACCGTGGCCCCCGCAGCCAGGTTCTTGCCGGCGTTGCCGGTGCGGGTGCGACTGCCGAAGCCGCCGCTGCTGCGCGTCACCAACCAGGCCTGTTGCGGCTTGAACAGATACGGCGCATCGCCCGCGACCTTCGCCGACCCGAGCTGCTCCAGGAACTGCAGGTTGTCCAGCACCCAGAACGCGCGGCCGAAGGTGGCGAGCACCACCGCGTGCTGGCGGGGCTGGATCGCGATGTCGGTCACCCGTACCACCGGCAGGTTCAGCGCGAGCGAATCCCAATGCCGGCCGCCATCCAGGCTCATGTACACGGTCGAGCTCGTGCCGAGGAGCAGCAGGTCGGGACTGTCCGGGTCCTGGCGGATGCTCAACACGTACTGGGCGGCCGGCAGCCCGGAGGTAATGGCAGTCCAGTGCTTGCCGTAGTCGGTGGTCTTGTACACGTACGGATGGAAATCGTCCCACTGGTACCGGCTCGCGGAGACATAGGCGGTCGCGGGGTCGGTATGCGAAGGCTCGACCGCGGTGATCGTGGACCATTTCGGCAGCGCCGGCGGACGAACCTGCTGCCAGTGGGCGCCACCGTCGCGGGTCACGTACACGAGGCCATCGTCGGAACCCGTCCAGATGAGGTTGTCGTCGAGCGGCGAAACCCCGATCGACGAGATGGTGCCGAACATCTCCTCGCCGGTCACGTCCGCGCTGATCGGACCGCCGGGGCGCTGCTGCTTGCTCTTGTCGTTGCGCGTGAGGTCGGGGCTGATTTCCCGCCAATGGATGCCTTCGTCGGTGGTCTTGAGGAGCACGTTCGCGCCGACCAGCAACGCCTTCGGCTGGTCCGGCACCGTGACCACGGCGTGGTGCCACCAACCGTAGCGGTACTTGATCGCGGCGCCCTTCAAGCCGAACTTGTAGGCCGGCCAGGCACTGACGTTGGTGACGAGGCCGAGCCGGCGGTTTTCCTTCCACTCCTTGCTGTAGTACCCGCTGCCGTAGGAGATCCAGGGCTCGCCCGGCTTGGGCACCACCCAGCTCATCTCCCCGCCCATGACCGACGGCCATACCCCCGGGATGCCGCCCGCAGGCACCGCGCTCGGCGACTCGACCGAGCCGCGGTCCTGCTGGGCCCCGTAGATGTGGAACGGAAACTGGTCATCGACGTTCGCGTGATAGAACTGCCCGGTCGGCTGATTGTTCTCGGTGCTCCAGCTCTTGCCGCCATCGAGCGAGACGCTGGCGCCGCCGTCATTGCCTTCGATCAGGGTCTGGGGCTGCTCGGGATTGATCCAGAACGCATGGTTGTCGCCGTGGGGCGGGTGCAGTTCCTTGAGCGATCGGCCGCCGTCATGGGAGACGAACACGTTGACGTTGGGAAGGTAAATGGTGTTGGCGTCCTTCGGATCCACGTACACGCGCATGTAATAGAACGACCGCTGGGTGATGGCCATGCTGTCGTTGATCAGCTTCCAACTCTGGCCGCCGTCCTCCGAGCGGAACAATCCGCCCGCGGCCCCCTGGTATTTGGCCTGGATCAATGCGTACACGACGCCCGGATTGCTCGGCGCCACGGCAATGCCGACCTTGCCGAAGATCCCGGAGGGCAGGCCCTTGGCGTGGGTGATGTTGGTCCAGGTTGCGCCGCCGTCGGTGGTCTTGAAGATCCCGCTGCCCGCACCGCCGCTCGAGAAAGTCCATGGCCGACGGTACGCTTCCCACGTGGTGGCGTACAACACCTGCGGATTGGCAGGGTCCATCGCCAGCGTGATCGCGCCGGTCTGATCGTTGACGAACAGGATCTTCTTCCAGGTCTTGCCTCCGTCACTGCTCTTGTACACGCCGCGCTCGGCGTTCGGCGCCCACACATGGCCCATGGCTGCGACGTACACGACATCGGGGTCGTGCGGATCGACGGTGATCCAGCTGATGACGTGGGTCTTGTCCAGCCCGATGTGCTTCCAGGTCTTGCCGCCATCGGTGGACTTGTACATTCCGTTGCCGGTCAGGAAGGTATTGCGGACGGCGGGATCGCCGGTACCCGCGTAGATGACCTTGGGATCGGAGGGCGCAACCGCGAGCGCGCCGACGTTGTTGCTCTTGAAGTACTTGTCGGAGATGTTCTTCCAGTGCCTGCCGTAGTCGCTAGTCTCCCAGACTCCGCCACCCGCGTAGGCCGCGTAGAAGCGGGCGGGTTCCTTGGCGACGCCGGCGACACTGGTGACACGGCCACCGAGATACGGGCCCACGCTGCGCCACTGCAGGGCACTCGCGAGATCCGGCGCCGGCACCGATGCCGCATGCCCGGCCGCCATCGCCAGCAGCAGTCCCAGTGCGGCCAGGGTTGTCATGGCCCCCTTTGCATTACTCATCATGGCAACGCTCCTCCCAATCGAATGTGGCAACGGCATGCCGGCATCGCGCCGAATGGCGCCCAGCCTTCCCCGGAACCGGCGTATCAATGCGGGATGCCCCGCCCGCCCATGCCCTTCATCGCGCCGCCCATCTGGCGCATCAGCCCCTTCATGCCGCCGCGCGCGAACTTGGACATCATCTTGGACATCTGGGTGTACTGCTTCAAGAGCCGGTTGACGTCGGCCGGCTGGGTACCCGAGCCGCGCGCTACGCGCGCGCGCCGCGAGCCCTTGAGGAGATCGGGATGGCGGCGCTCCTTCTTGGTCATCGAATCGATGATCGCCATCATCTTCTTCACTTCCTTGTCGTTGACCTGCGACTTCACCTTCTCGGGGAGGCCGGAGACGCCAGGCAATTTCTCCATGAGGCCGGCGAGGCCGCCCATGTTGAGCATCTGTTCGAGCTGGTCCTTCATGTCGTTCAGGTCGAAACGCTTGCCCTTGGCGACCTTGGCGGCGAGCTTGGCGGCCTTGTCGACATCGGTCTTGCGCTGCACGTCCTCGACGAGACTGAGCACGTCGCCCATGCCGAGGATGCGGGTGGCCATCCGGTCGGGATGGAACGGCTCCAGCGCATCGGGCTTTTCGCCGGCCCCCAGGAACTTGATCGGCCGGCCGGTGACGTAGCGCACCGAAAGCGCCGCCCCGCCACGCGCGTCGCCATCCACCTTGGTGAGCACGACGCCGGTCAGCGGCAGCGCATCGGCGAATACCTTGGCGGTATTGGCGGCGTCCTGCCCGGTCATCGAATCGACCACGAACAGCGTTTCGACCGGATCGAGGGCCGCGTGCAGCGCCTTGATCTCGGCCATCATCGCCTCGTCGATCGAGGTGCGGCCGGCAGTGTCGACGATCAGCACGTCGGCGACTTCGCGCCTGGCGGTGTCGACCGCGGCCTTCACGATCGCGATCGGCTGCTGACCGGTCTGCGAAGGCACGAAGCCGGCGCCGACCTGGTCGGCAAGCGTATGCAACTGCTCGATCGCAGCCGGGCGATAGACGTCCGCCGAAACCACCATCACCTTCTTCCGACGCTCGATCAGATGCTTCGCGAGCTTGGCGACCGTGGTGGTCTTGCCGGCGCCCTGGAGGCCGGCCATCAGCACCACCGCGGGCGGCGTCGCGGCGAGGTTGAGCTGCGCGTTCTGGGTGCCCATCACCGCGGTCAGCTCGTCGCGCACGACCTTGATGAGCGCCTGCCCGGGGGTCAGGGATTTCAGGACCTCCTGCCCGACCGCGCGCACCTTGATGCGCTCGATCAGTGCCTGCACCACCGGCAGCGCCACGTCGGCTTCCAGCAACGCCACGCGTACTTCGCGCAGCGCTTCGCGGATGTTGTCCTCCGTAAGCCGGCCGCGCCCGGTCAGGCGCTGCACTGTGGCGGAAAGACGCTGGGTCAGGTTGTCGAACATGGCGGCGCGGTGACTTTCGAAACGGACATTGTAGCCGGTCCGGTCCGTGGAACGCCCCGCCGATCACCGCACCGGCTGCACCTTGATCGAGCGGGCGATGTCGGCGATCACTTGGGGATCGACGGGTGCAGGCTGCGCGTAATCGGCCGTGGTTTTCGTCGGTCCGGGAGTGAACAGATGACTCAGGCCCGGATACAGGCGGAACATGCCATCGCTTCTTCCGCCCAGCGCCCGCTTCCATGCATCAAAGTCTTTTTGTGGCGACACCTGGAAGTCGTTCCTGCCCTGGAGGATCAACGTTGGCATCGACCGCGATTTCGCGGCGGCGACTTGATCGTAGTCGTGGAGGCTCAGCCACCAACTCTGCGGCGCACCGCTGGACGAGCCTGGCGGCGGGTGCTTCGCTTGGCCTTGGCGAGCAATGCTGGTTCGGCATCATCGGCGGCGATCGACGCCTTGAACTGTTGTCTGGATTCTCCATGGGCAGCCCCGGGTTGCGCGCAGCCGAGCCTCGCGCTGGAACCGCCGCCCGCCTACGTGCGACACTCCGCGCATGCCGACACCTTCGACCACCATGGAACTTCTGGCGGTGCTCGCATTCGCCCTGTATTTCGCGGCGGCTGCGGCGCTCGCCCGACCGCTGCTGAATGCCACGGGCGTGGTGCCGCGGCGCGCTGCGCTGGTGACCGGTGCCGTCGCGGTGATCCTGCATTTCGCGGTGCTGTTCGGCATCCATCGCGGCGCGGTGGACCTGCATTTCTATGCCGCGCTGTCCCTGGTGTCGGCGGTCATCGCGGCCCTGACGCTGATCGTGAACCTCGCACGACCCATCGCGGCGCTCGGGATCATCCTGTTCCCGATCGCCGGCGTGTTCCTCGCGATCGACGAGTTCCTGGCGCCGGTGAACGCGCCGTTCCAGCTGGATTGGCAGATCAAGCTGCACGTCGCGATCGCGCTGCTTGCCTACAGCCTGCTCGCAATCGCGGCGGTCCTCGCATTGCTGCTCGCGACCCAGGAGCGGGCGCTGCGCAGCCGCCAGTTCAGCGCCTGGGCCCGCACCCTGCCGCCGCTCACGCAGACCGAATCGCTAATGTTCAAGTTGATTGCCGCGGGCTTCGCGCTGCTGACGCTCACGCTGCTGTCGGGCGCGCTGTTCGTCCACAACCTGCGCGCCCAGCACCAGGCGCACACCGCGATCCTGACGCTGGTCGCATGGATCATCTTCGGCGTGCTGCTGGCCGGACGCTGGCGCTGGGGCTGGCGCGGCCGCCAGGCGGTCAACCTGACCCTGCTCGGGATGGGAATCCTTCTGCTGGCGTTCTTCGGTTCGAAGTTCGTGCTGGAGGAGATCCTCCACCGCCGCGGGGTCTAGCCGGTCCGCGCTCGTGCAGGCGGCCCGGGGTTGTGCAACCATCCGCACGGTTTGCGGATGCCACCCAAGGTTTGCCATGACGCCACCGACCGTTTGCGTACGTCCGCCCGATGGACGGCTCCGGCGCATCCGCGCCGTCCTCGCCTGGCTGCTGTGCGCATGCCTCACCTTCCTTTCGGTCTCCGCCGCCCATGCCGACGCCGTGCTCGACCCGGCACTGCTGCCGGCGATCCAGTCGGCAACATTCGAGGTCGTGGCGGCGAAACCGAAGGACACGCTGAGCTACGAAAAGCCGCTGCCGATGGACCTCCTGCCCTACCAGGAGCGCACCGACAAGTTCTATTCGGTGGGCACGGCGTTCGCGATCGGCCCGAACCGCTTCGTGACGGCAGCGCACGTGCTGATGATCGGCTATCAGAGCCTGTGGGGGCCGCCCGAATTGCGCGACGCCTCAGGCAAGGTCTACGCGATCGGCAAGATCGAGAAGTTCGCGCTGCGCCGCGATTTCGTGGTGTTTTCGCTGGCCGATCCGCCCCAGGTCACGCCGCTCGCGGTCGACACCAAGCCGGCGTTGAACCAGGTGGTGTACTCCGTGGGCAACGCCCTCGGTACCGGCGTCGTGATCCGCAACGGGCTCTACACCTCCGACACCCCCGAGAACCAGGACGGCGAGTGGAAGTGGATCCGCTTCTCCGCCGCTGCCTCGCCCGGCAACAGCGGCGGTCCGCTGCTCGACCAGGCGGGCAAGGTGATCGGCGTGGTGTTGATGAAATCTCCGAACGAGAACCTCAACTACGCGCTACCGATGAGCCAGGTGCTGGAGGCGCCGCAGGACCTCGCGCGCTACGACAAGCGGATGTCCTACCAGTTCGACGTGTTCGACTCGACCCTGACCGGCACCTTCAAGGGCGAGTTCAAGCTGCCGCTGCCCGCCGCCGATTTTTTCGCGGCCTACGCGAACGCGTTCGACCCGTGGCTCGACTCGCAGCTCAAGGCGCTGCTCGACCAGCAATCCGCCAACCTGTTTCCCAGCGGCGATGGCTCGCACCAGTTGCTCTACAGCAGCCCCTCGATGGGCGACTTCCCCCAGATTGTCGTCCGCAACAGCGACGGCGAGTGGGTCAACAGCGGCCGCCCGGCCACCCGGATCACGCTGCCGGCGAACGGGTACGTCGAGGGCGGGGTCGTCAAGGGCGACATCCTGTTCCACCTGCGCAAACCCGACAACGTCGCCGCGGCCGCCTTCCACCGCGACCCCAAGGGCGCGATGGACCTGCTGCTCAAGACCGGCTTCCTCAAACGCGCGATCGGACCTGAAAAGATACTGGTCACCTCACTCGGCGAGCCGGGCAAGACCGGCGGCTGGACCGACCGCTGGGGCCGCCATTGGCAGGTTTGGCATTGGCCGGTGCCCTATGCCAATGGCCGTATCAGCCTGTTCGCGCTTCTGACCCCGGACGGTTATGCGATCCTGATGCGGATCGAACCCGCGGCCTCGCGCCACGACTCCGCCATCAACATGCGCGCGCTCACCAATTTCGTGAGCCTGTCCTACGACGGCACACTCGCGCAGTGGAAGGACTATCTCGCCGACACCGCGCTGCTGCCGGATGCGTTCAAGGACATCCGGATCGGATTCGACTACGACAAGGACTTCCACTACGCATCCGGCCGGCTCGACTTCTCGCTCACGCCGAAGCTGCAGGAGATCAAACCGGCCAGCATGCTGACGCTCGGCTTCTCGTTCTTCCCGGGACGCGGCGGCAAGGTCGTCTGGGATGTGGCGCAGGTCTGGCTTGCCCAGAGCGACAACGACCAGCACTGGGTCAGCCTGCTGCGCCACGAAGCGCCGCCCCCGGACCTCGACGACAGCTACCAGGGTTACTGGAAGAAAGTGGTCGCCCGGCGCCATCCGTACGACAGGCAGGCGTACAGCTCCAACGACGTCACCAAGATCAACGCGGTGGTGCCGCCGCCACTCGGCGGCGACAAGGCTTCCGTGCTCTACACCGCGTATGTCGACCAGCCGGGCACCCACCCGCAGGCCGAGATCCATCACAAGCTCGACCTGCTGCTGAAGAACGTGAAGGTGAAGGAGCGATAGGGAACCGCGCTCTGAGCGAGCCACGCGCCCTCCCAACCGCGTCGACATTTTTACATCCTCATGGCATTTTGGGAGATCCACGACGCCCAACTGCCTGACTGGTCGATTATTTTTCAATGGCACGGCGCATGCTTGCCATGCACGCCGTGCGGAGGGGGACCGCTCCACGGAGAACGCTGGCGAGGAACGCCGCGCTCTCTTCGCGCAGGTGTGCCGTCTCGATGGCATTCCCACTCAAATCATCTGCGCTGAGGAGAGTCGAGTGAACAAGGCTAGTTTCGTTTCGCGGTCCTTGCGCCGCTTCATGTCGCCATGGCTGGCAGCTTTAGCGGTGTGTGTGCTGCTCGCACCATCTGCCGCCAACGCGACGCCGTACGTCGTCAAGCTGAAGCAGCAAGGAAACAATGTCATCGCCACCGGCGGCGGAAGTATCGATCTGACCGGCCTGACCTATCAGAATAGTTTTTCCGACTCTGGAGCCAGTCTTTGGCCATCCGATGGATTCATAAACCTCGGCTCGCCATCAAGCGACAACCTCTACTTCGGACTCACCGGACCCACGAATTTCGGCAATGGCGACAACACGGGTGCCAGCACCGCGAGTGGGGATTTTTCGGCAGT
>JAICJG010000103.1 GCA_025928585.1 Rhodanobacteraceae bacterium | reverse complement strand
GACGGTGGCGCCCTCCTCCGCGTCGATCTCGGCCAGCACGCCGTCGGCGGGCGCGGCGACCTCGAGGGAGACCTTGTCGGTCTCCAGCTCGACCAGGATTTCGTCCTTACGCACCGGATCGCCGGCCTTCTTGGTCCACCGCGCGACCGTCGCCTCGGTGACGGATTCGCCCAGCGCCGGCGTCATGATGTCGGCCATGTCGATGCGCTCCTTGAGATCTCAACACACACAAACGAGCTGATCGGTCAAAGCGATCAGGCGAAGGCGTCCGTCAGGAAGGCGTCCAACTCCTTCAGGTGGCGGCTCATCAGGCCGGCCGCCGTCGAGGCCGAAGCCGGTCGGCCGACGTAGCGGGCGCGCTTGGCCTTGACGTCAAGCCGATCGAGGGTGAGCTCCAGCCAGGGGTCGACGAACTGCCAGCCGCCCATGTTCTTGGGCTCCTCCTGGCACCAGACGATCTCGGCGTTCTTGAAGCGCTTCAGCTCGCCCGAGAGCGACTTCAGCGGCCACGGATAGAACTGCTCGAGGCGCAGCACATAGACGTCGTCGCGCCCGGCGTGCGCCCGCCGCTCGATGAGGTCATAGTAGACCTTGCCCGAGCAGAGGATCACCCGCTTGATCGCCGCGTCGGGCTTCAGCGTGACGCCGCCCACGTCGCAGCCGGCCTCGGCGCCGTCCACCATCACCCGGTGGAAGCTGGTGCCCTCAGCCATGTCGGAAAGGTTCGACACCGCCCGCTTGTGGCGCAGCAGGCTCTTCGGCGTCATCACGATCAGCGGCTTGCGGAACTCGCGCAGCATCTGCCGGCGCAGCAGGTGGAACATCTGCGCGGGCGTGGTCGGTACGCATACCTGCATGTTGTCCAGCGCGCAAAGTTGCAGGTACCGCTCGAGACGCGCGGAGGAGTGTTCCGGCCCCTGGCCTTCATAGCCGTGCGGCAGCAGCAGCACGAGGCCGCACAGGCGGCCCCACTTGGCCTCTCCCGACGAGATGAACTGGTCGACCACCACCTGCGCGCCGTTGGCGAAGTCGCCGAACTGGGCTTCCCAGATCACCAGCGTGTCGGGATCGGCGGTGGAGAATCCGTACTCGAATGCCATCACCGCCATCTCGGACAGCAGCGAGTCGATCACTTCGACCGCGACATCCTCGCGCACGTGCGTGAGCGGGGTATAGACCTCGCCGGTCTTCTGGTCGTGGAGTTCGGCGTGACGGTGGAAGAACGTGCCGCGCGGCGTGTCCTGTCCGACCAGCCGCAAGCCGCAGCCCTGGTCGATCAGGGTCGCGTAGGCAAGGTTCTCCGCGTAGCCCCAGTCGAGCGGCAGCTCGCCCTCGGCCATCTTGCGGCGATCCGCGTAGATCTTGGCGACGCGCGACTGCAGCGTGATGTTCTCAGGCCAAACCAGGATCCGCGCCGCGAGTTCGTTCAGGCGCTTGCGTGGCACGCCGGTGTTCACGGGTTGTGCCAGGCTGCCGTGGGCGAAGCGGCTCCAGTCCACGGCGAACTTCTGGGTCCCGGACGGCGCAAGTTCGGTGACCGGCTTGCCGGCATCGAGCTTGGTGCGGTAGTCCTCGAACAGCTTCTGACCGAAATCCTTCGCGATCAGCCCCCGGTCGGCGAGGCGGTCGGCGTACAACTCGCGCGTCGGCCGGAGCTGCTTGATCACGTCGTACATCACCGGCTGGGTGGCCGAGGGCTCGTCGGCCTCGTTGTGGCCGTGACGGCGGTAGCAGACCAGGTCGACCACCACGTCCTTGTGGAACTGCTGGCGAAAATCGAAGGCCAGCCGCGCGCACTGCAGCACCGCTTCGGGGTCGTCCCCGTTCACGTGCAGCACCGGCGCATTCACCATCTTGGCGACATCGGTGCAATACAGGGTGCTGCGGCCGTCCTCGGCGTCGGTGGTGAAGCCGATCTGGTTGTTGACGACAATGTGCACGGTGCCGCCGACGCCGAACCCGCGCGTCTGCGACATGTTCAAAAGCTCCATGTTGACGCCCTGGCCCGACAGCGCGGCGTCGCCGTGGATCAGGACCGGCAGGACGTGCTCGTGCGCGCCGTCGTGGGCGCGGATCTGCCGCGCACGCACGGAACCTTCGACCACGGGATTGACGATTTCGAGGTGGGAGGGATTGAACGCCAGTGCCAGGTGGATGTTGCCGGCCGGCGCATCGATGTCGGCCGAAAAACCCATGTGGTACTTGACGTCGCCCGAGTGCGCGGGATCGTCCGGGTGGTCGAGCTTGCCCTCGAATTCCGCGAACAACTGTTGCGGCGGCTTGCCGAGGATGTTGACCAGCACGTTCAGCCGCCCGCGATGGGCCATGCCGATCACCATCTCGTGGACGCCGTCGCCGGTCGCGCGGCGGATCAGGTCGTCCAGCAGCGGAATCAGCGAGTCGCCGCCTTCCAGCGCGAAACGCTTCTGGCCGACGTATTTGGTGTGCAGGTAGCGCTCCAGCCCGTCTGCCGCAGTCAGCTTTTCGAGCACCCGCTTGCGCGTGTCGTCGTCCAGCCCCGAATCGCCGCTGGCCTGTTCCAGCCGGTCGTAGATCCAGCGACGTTGGGTGTGGTCGCTGATATGCATGAACTCGGCGCCGATGCTGCCGACGTAGGTGCGGCGCAAACGTTCGCGCAGGTCGCGCAACTTCATGCGCTTGCCGCCGCCGGCAAAGGTGCCGCAGTCGAATTCGGTGTCGAGGTCCGAGTCGGACAGACCGTGGAACGGCAGGTCGAGGTCGGGCGCGGGACGCTTGGGCGCGATCGCCAGCGGGTCGAGGTCCGCGGCGAGGTGCCCGCGCGAGCGATAGGCGGTGAGGAACCGCAACACGCCGGCCTGCTTGCGCGCGTGCACGTCGTCGACGGGAGCAAGTCGCGTGCCGCCACGCTGCTGGGCCGCCGCGATGCGCGCGATGGCGTCCGAGTGCGGTACGTCGCGGCTGCCGCGAAGGCTCTGGAACCAGGTGCGCCACGCCGGCGCGACCGACTGCGGGTCGCGCAGCCAGTCTTCGTACAACTGATCGAGATAGGCGGCGTTGCCGCCGCCGAACTGCGAGGTGTCCGCCAATTGCTGCAACAAACTGCCGCCGTCGCTCACGATTGTCACCACGAAAGAATTGGATGCAGGCGCGACGAAGGTCGCGAGTTGCCCGCGAACCCCGAATTATAACGCTTTCATGTTGCAGTGCGGGATTCGTCGGCGCCCGAAGAGCCGCGATTCAGACACCGAGTGCGTGCAGTTCCGGCCAGGGTTCCGAACGGTTCCACACCTCTTCGAACAGCCGCATCAGCTCCGCGTGGCGGCCCGGTGCGTAGGTGGAACCGGTCGCCGCCATCTCGGACTCGACCGGCCGGAACAGGTAGCCTTGGGTGTCCACGCACATGAAGGCGGATCGGTAGGCCAGGTCGGCCGGTTCGACCGGGCGGCGAATTTCGATCACGCTGGACAGCCGCTGGGCGAGTTGCAACAGCCTGCTCCCTTCCCGCAACGCGCGGGTGAGGTCCTGGGCGATCACCCGCAGCGACGCGCCGCGGCCGGAGATCGCCAGCCGCCGCAACTGCACGAGGCTCGCGGTGTCGTTGAGCAATATCGGGTGCAGTTCGCGGACCCGCACGCACATGCTGTGCCGGGCGCCGGACAACAGCGTCTGGGTGACCGCGATCAGCTCCTCGCGGGTCGAAGCCTGCAGGTGGATCGGCTGCCGCGCGGGTGTGAGCGGCGGCCGATCCGGTTCCGCGAACGGGTCGATCCTGCGCCGCATGTGCACGTGCGCGATCCCCGCTTCCTCGAACGGCTCGCCCTCCTGCTCGAATCCGTGCCGGAGATAGAACGGAGCAGCGTCCTGTTGCGCGTGCACCGTCACCGATTCGAACTTCCGGGTGCGCGCCAGTTCGAGCAAGGTTTGCAGGAGCATCGTCCCGACGCCGCGGCCGCGCCAGCCCCCGACGACCGCCATCCGCCCGATCCGGCCGTCCGGCGCCAGCCTTCCCGATCCGATCGGCGTTCCGTCCAGCGCGCGCGCGAGGACGTGTACGGAAAGCGGATCGTCCTCGTCGCGGTCGAGCTCCACCGGGACGCGCTGCTCGAGGACGAAAACGGCGTCCCGCACCGCCAGCAACGCTTCCCGCTCGGAGGCGTTCACCCAGTCGCGCACTTCGACGTGGAAGCCGGCTGGAATCGCCATGCGCTGATGTCCCCTTCCGGGCAAACGTCCGATTGGAAACGTCGCCGGATTGTATGCGAGTTCAGCGGCGGCGGTATGTGACGCAGCCTGCATCGACGAGGGCGGCGAGCAACGTCGTGCCGGCCCGGGTCTGCGGCAATTGCGCGAGCCTCGCGCCATCGAACGCGCGGGCGCCGGAAGCCAGTTCCCTTGCCCAGGCGCGCGGCGCGTCGAACCCCGCGCCGGCCGCATAGAGTCGCGCACCCCGGCCCTTCCGGCGCCACGCGAAACGGCTCCACGGGTCGCGCCGCAGCGCGATGCGCGGCAAGTGTTCCGCGAGCATCGCGCGGTCCACCGGCCGCTTGCGCGGGGCAGGCAGTTGTGCGCAGCGATAGCGGGTCACGAAGCTGCCGAACCAGTCGGCGAAGGCCTCCTCGTCCAGCGTGGTCGCGATGCGCCCGAGGGTGCGCCGGGCGCGCTGCAGCGCGGCCGCATCGATTTCACCGGACTCGGCGGCGGGAGCGAGGTCGGGATCGGCATACCGCTGCGATTCGGGCAGCGCCTCCGCCAGACGCTCCGCGAAATCGACCAGCATTTCGGATGCCGCCGGCGCCCGCATGCCGAGCGAGAACGTCATGCACTCGCCGGCCGCTACCCCGTCGTGGGGGATGCCCGGCGGCAGGTACAGCATGTCGCCGGGTTGCAGGATCCATTGCTGGTCGGGATGGAACTCGCGCAGCAGCTTGAGCTCGACGTCATCCCGGCACGCGGTCGCAGGGTTCGGGCGCGTATCGATGGACCAGCAGCGTTGCCCGAGACCTTGCAACAGGAACACGTCGTACTGGTCGACGTGCGCGCCGACCCCGCCACCGTCGGTCGCATAGCTCACCATCACGTCGTCGATGCGCCAGTTCGGGATGAATGCGAAGGCGTCGAGCAGCGCCGCGGTGTCGGCGTCCCACTTGTCGACGTCCTGCACCAGCAGCGTCCAGTTCGACTCCGGCAGTGCCGCGAACGTGCCTTCATCGAACGGGCCGACTTGCACCGTCCATTGCTCGGCGGCCTTGCGGGTGCCAGCCCTCGGCGGAGCGGCCGGCTTGCGCGCAACGATCCTTGCCAGCGCGCCGTGCATGCATGCCAGACCGGCAAGGTCGTCGGGCTGCAACGGCGGCGCGAAAGCCGGAAGCGCGTTGCGGATCAGCAACGGGCGCTTTTGCCAGTACTCGCGCAGGAACCGCGTGGGCGGCATGCCGAGGAGCTGGCGCGACGTTGCGTGAACCTCGGCCTGAAATCGTGACCTCGCCATGTCGTCAGATTTCTTGCGCCAGCGCAGCGGCGAGGCCGGTGTACGTCGCCGGCGTCAGCTCCAGCAAGCGCTGCCTGTCGCTGTCGGGCAACGCGAGCGATGCGATGAAACCGTGCAGGGTCTCGCGGCTGATGCCCTTGCCGCGCGTCAGCGCCTTCAGTTGCTCGTAGGGCTCGGGGAGCCCGTGGCGGCGCATCACGGTCTGGATCGCTTCGGCAAGGACTTCCCAACTGGCATCGAGGTCGGCGGCGATGCGATCGCCGTTCACTTCCAGCTTGGCGAGGCCCTTCTTCAGCGACGCGAATCCGACCAGGGCGTGGCCGAAGGCCTCACCCAGCGCGCGCAAGGTGGTCGAATCGGTCAGGTCGCGTTGCCAGCGGCTGATCGGCAGTTTCTCGCTGAAATGGCCGAGCAATGCATTGGCGACGCCGAAATTGCCTTCGGCGTTCTCGAAGTCGATCGGATTGACCTTGTGCGGCATGGTCGAGGAACCGACTTCGCCGGCCTTCAATTTCTGCCGGAAGTAACCGAGCGAAATGTAGCCCCAGACATCGCGCGCGAGATCGATCAGGATGGTGCCGATGCGGCGTTGCGCATCGCAGATTTCCGCAATGCCGTCGTGCGGTTCGATCTGGGTCGTGTATTCCTGCCATTGCAGGCCCAGCGATTCGACGAACCGCCTCGAGAACGCGCGCCAGTCGACCCCGGGGTACGCGATGGCGTGCGCGTTGAAGTTGCCGACCGCGCCATTGATCTTGCCGGGTATTTCGATGGCCTCCAGTTGCGCGCGCTGGCGCTCGAGCCTTGCCACGACGTTGGCCATTTCCTTGCCGAGCGTCGTCGGCGACGCCGTCTGGCCGTGCGTGCGGGCGAGCATCGCGAGGCCGGCGTTGGCGTGCGCGAGTTCGCGCAGGGCGTCGATCGCCTGGCCGAGTTCCGGCAACAGTACCGCGTTGCGCGCGTCGCGCAGCATCAGCGCATAGGCCAGGTTGTTGATGTCCTCGCTGGTGCAGGCGAAGTGCACGAATTCCTTCGCCTGTGTCAACTGCGTGTCGTCACCGATCCGTTGCTTGATGAAATACTCGACGGCCTTGACGTCGTGGTTGGTGGTCCGCTCGATGTCCTTGATCGCCGCCGCATCCTCGACCGAAAAGTCGTCGGCGATCCTTTGCAGCTTGCTGCGCGCACCCGCAGGAAAGGCCGGCAGTTCCACGATGCCGGGTTCCTCGGACAACGCAGCCAGCCACGCGATCTCCACCGTGACGCGCCGGTGCATGAGGCCGTATTCGCTGAAAATCGGACGCAGCGCATCGACCTTGGATGCGTAGCGGCCGTCCAGCGGCGAGAGGGCGGTGAGGGGGTCGAGTTGCATGGGCGGCCCTTTTGAAATGGACAATCACTCCGTTCGCGTGGAGCGTAGCTCGCGCAGCGAGCGGAGTCGAAACGCATGCGCCGTTTGCCCTTCGACTGCGGCCCGTGAAGATGGGCCGACGCCGAAAGAGCTTGCCCCGAACTGATCCGGGGTGAACGGAAAACCCGGGCATTGTAGCGGCGACCGCTCGTTATAATGAGTGGTTTCACGTATGGACCCCCCGCAATGCCGAACTTCCGAACCGAGCGTGACAGCATGGGCGAACTCAAGGTACCCGCGGACGCACTGTGGGGCGCGCAGACCCAGCGCGCGGTGGACAATTTCCCGATCTCGGGGCTGAGGCTGCCGCGCGAGTTCATCCGCGCACTCGGGCTCATCAAGGCCGCGGCGGCGGACGCCAACCTCAAGCTCGGACACCTGAAGCCGGCGCAGGCCGCGGCGATCCGAAAGGCCGCGCAGCGGGTCGCCGACGGCGAGTTCGACGCGCATTTCCCGATCGACATCTTCCAGACCGGTTCGGCAACGTCTTCGAACATGAATGCCAACGAGGTGATCGCGCATGTCGCCACGCGCGACTCGCGGGCGAAGATCCACCCCAACGACCACGTCAACTACGGGCAAAGTTCCAACGACGTGATCCCGACGGCGATCCACGTCAGCGCATCGCTGGCCGCGCGCGAACAATTGTTACCGGCCTTGCAACACCTACAGAAGACCATCGATCGGCGCGCGCGCGGGTTGAAGAACGTCGCCAAGACCGGTCGCACCCACCTGATGGATGCGATGCCGGTGACTTTCGGCCAGGAACTGTCGGGCTGGTCGGCGCAGATCGGCTCGGGCATCGCGCGCATCTCGGATGCCTTGCAGCGGCTGCAACGCCTCCCGCAGGGTGGCACCGCGGTCGGCACCGGTATCAACGCCGATCCGAAGTTCGCCAAGGCGTTCTGCATGGAGCTGTCGAAGGCGACCCGCGTCAAGTTCGCCTCGATGGAGAACTTCTTCGAAGGCATGGCCTCGCAGGACGCGGCCGTGGAGCTCTCCGGCCAGTTGAAAACGCTGGCGTGTTCCCTGATGAAGATCTCCAACGACCTGCGCTGGATGAATTCGGGGCCCTTGGCGGGCCTCGGCGAAATCGAACTGGTCGCGCTGCAACCGGGGTCGTCGATCATGCCGGGCAAGGTCAATCCCGTGGTCCCCGAAGCGATGACGATGGTGTGCGCGCAGGTGATCGGCAACGACACCACCATCACGATCGGCGGCCAGGCCGGCAATTTCCAGTTGAACGTGATGCTGCCGGTGATTGCCTACAACCTGCTGCAGTCGATCACGATCCTCGCCAACGCCTCGCGCCTTCTGGCCGACAAGGCCATCGCCGGCTTCACGGTGAACAAGCGCCGGGTGGACGAGGCGCTGGCCCTGAATCCGATCCTCGTGACCGCGTTGAACCCCGTGATCGGTTACGAAAAGGGCGCCGCGACCGCGAAACAGGCCTACAAGCAAAAGCGTCCGATCCTGGACGTCGCGCTGGAAACGACGGGTCTGTCGAAGGCGGAGTTGAAGAAACTGCTGGATCCGGTGACCCTGACCAGGGGCGGTATCCACGGCGGCAAGTGACGCGGTACCGGCGTGCCTCGGAGGCAGGATGCCGCGTGAGCTTCGTTCGCCGAGGCAGCGCGGCCCCGGCGAATGATGCGAGGACTCGGTCGCGACTCCGGCAGGGGGAGAGTTGCCGCCGTCGCCGAGCTGTTCGAATCTTCGTGTTCCGCCCCTACTTGTCGGCAACGTCAAAGCTGTCGGCGACATCCTTCCGACAGCCCTCGACATCGCGCCGGGTCAGCGTCGCGTAAGGCCGGAATGCGGGCAGGTTGGCAGCCTGCTGCTGCGCTTCCATCAATCGCGGCAGCCGGTCGCAGAGTTGCTCCGTTGCTGCGCGGACGCCGGCCAGCCGTTCGTTCATGCTGTGCTCGATGGCCTGGTCCGACGCGCCGAACAGTGACGCGAACACCATCGGGACG
>JAICJG010000075.1 GCA_025928585.1 Rhodanobacteraceae bacterium | reverse complement strand
CGATCAGGGAAAGCGCGTCCACCCGGTCGCCGTTGATCAGCACGTCCACGCGCACGAACGGCCCGGCTTCGAAACGCTCGAAGTGGTAGTCCATCGAGGCGTAGCCGCGGCTGACCGATTTCAGGCGATCGAAGAAGTCCAGCACCACTTCGGCCAGCGGCAGCTCGTAGCTGATCCGCACCTGGCTCGCGAGATACTGGATCGAACGCTGCACCCCGCGCTTTTCCTCGCACAAGGTAATCACGTTGCCGACGTGTTCGGGCGGGGTCAGGATGTCGGCGACGATGATCGGCTCGCGGATCTCCCCGACTTCGTTGGCGGCCGGCAACTTGGCCGGATTGTCCAGCAGCATGGTGGTGCCGTCGGTTTTCAGCACCTCGTATACGACGGTCGGCGCGGTGGTGACGAGGTCGAGGTCGTACTCGCGCTCCAGGCGTTCCTGCACGATCTCCATGTGCAGCATGCCGAGGAATCCGCAGCGGAACCCGAAGCCCATCGCCTCGGAGGACTCCGGCTCGAAGAACAGCGCGGCATCGTTGAGGCGCAACTTGTCGAGTGCCTCGCGCAGCGCCGGGAAATCATCGGAAGCCACCGGGAACAGCCCCGCGAACACACGCGGCTGCATGTGCTGGAAACCCGGCAGCGGCTTCGGCGCAGGATCTCCGGCAAGCGTCAGGGTGTCCCCCACCGGCGCGCCGTGCACATCCTTGATCGAGGCATTGACCCAGCCCACTTCACCCGCGCCGAGCCGAGCCAGTTCCTTGCGCTTGGGCGTGAACACGCCGACGTTGTCGACCTGGTGGGTGCGGCCGGTCGACATCACCTGCAGCTTGTCGCCGGGCTTGATCTCGCCCTGCATCACGCGCACCAGCATGACCACGCCGAGGTAGTTGTCGAACCACGAATCGATGATCAACGCCTGCAGCTTGTCGGTGTCGCGCGGTTCGGGCGGCGGGATGCGCGCGACGATCGCCTCCAGCACCTCGATGACGTTCTCGCCGGTCTTGGCGCTGATCGCGACCGCGTCGTCGGCGTGGATGCCGATCACCGCTTCGATCTCTTCCTTCACCTTCGGAATGTCGGCGGTGGGCAGGTCGATCTTGTTCAGTACCGGCACGACTTCCAGGCCCATTTCGACGGCGGTATAGCAGTTCGCGACGGACTGCGCCTCGACACCTTGCGCCGCATCGACCACCAGCAGCGCGCCTTCGCACGCGGCCAGCGAACGCGAAACTTCGTAACTGAAGTCGACGTGGCCCGGCGTGTCGATGAAATTCAATTCATACGTCTGGCCGTCGCGCGCGGTGTAGGGCAGCGACACCGAACGCGCCTTGATGGTGATGCCGCGCTCACGCTCGATCGGGTTGTCGTCCAGAACCTGCGCAGCCATCTCGCGCTCGGTGAGCCCGCCGCAGATCTGGATGATGCGGTCGGCGAGCGTGGACTTGCCATGATCGATGTGGGCGATGATCGAGAAATTGCGGATCTGCTGCATGGCGCGCGCGTTTCGGGTGGGCTCCGCGCGTGCGCGCGGGGGTGCTGCACGTAGGTGCAGCACGGGTAAACGCGGCATTATCGCATGACGGATGACGTCCATGTCTTGGTACCGCGCGCCTCCCAGGCGCGCCGGTTACTTTCCTTATCGGGGAAAGTAACCCAAGCCAAGCGCCCGACACGATGGTTTCGGCGACGTGCCGAAACTTCCCTGCGCTTCTCGCGCCACGCGGGCCGGCGCGAACTACTCGCCACTTCCCCGTGGCTCGCCCTTCGCTGGCGCCCAGGGTCGCGTGCGGCGTTCAAATCGGCAGTCCCTGCCGATTTGGCCGGCCATCCATGGCCTCGAACATGGGCGCCTTGCTCCCGCTTGGCGCTGCGATGCTCGGCATCGTGCAAGGGCGCAATGAAAACCCCGCTTGCACGACGGCCATCCACGGCCTGCGTCACCATGCGCAGGGCTCTTTCCGCCACCTTGCGTCAAGTGTGGGAGCGTGACCGCGTGGGTTCGGAGCCGAAACCCACGAGGTCAACGGCGGATCCTTACATTTGCGCGAACTTGAACGTGGCGCCGCTCGGCTCGACCGCCGCCTTCACGGCCGCTTCGTCGGCCTGGTCGCCGATGAACAGCACCACCACGCCCTTGAACGAACCCGGCGACGCCTGCTTGAACGCCGTCTCCAGCACCTGGGCGGTGGTCGCCGAACTCGGGCCGCCCGCCGCCACCATGTTGCCCGGCAACACCGTCGCCTGCACCACGGTGTTCAACTGGTCCTGGACACGCCCAAGCGCTGCGGCGGCCGACGAAGCGACGGCAGGGCCGGCCGCCATGCCGGCGGTTCCGGCGGCGGCGCCAGCCGCCGTGGCGGCCGCGCCCGCGGAAGTTCCGGCCGCCGCGGCGGCGACCGACGGGCTGACCTCCGGCACGAAGTAGACATAGGGATTATTGGTGATGTTGCCCATGTTCTCTTCGACGATCTGGCTCAGGTACGTCTGCCACGCCTTGATGTCGTTGGGATCGGTCGGCTTGGTGGCCTTCGCCTCGGCAGTCGTGCCGCCCTGGTTGCTATGGTTGTTGCAGGCGCTCAGACCAAAGGTACCGAGCATGGCGACGGCTGCGACGAACAGGAATTTCCGCATCATGACAATCACCTCGATGACTTGCGTGGAACGGCAGGACCAGCTTCCCTCCCCTTGTGCCGATGCTGGCGCAAGGCCTTCTGGACAGCCGGATGGACAAACTTGGAGACATCGCCGCCGAGGCTGGCGATTTCCCGCACCAGCGAGGACGAGATGAAGCTCCATTCCTCGGCGGGCGTCAAGAACAGCGTTTCGGCCTGCGGGATCAGGTGGCGGTTCATGCTGGCCAACTGGAATTCGTATTCGAAATCCGACACCGCGCGCAGGCCGCGCAGGATCACCGCAGCGCCGCAATCGGCGACGAAACGTGCGAGCAGGGTATCGAATCCGCGCACCTCGACGTTGGGAATATCACCCAGCGCCACCCTTGCCAGCTCGACGCGCTCTTCCAGTTCGAAACGCGGCGCCTTGCCGCTCGACCGTGCGACGGCCACGATCACCTTGTCGAACAGCGGCGCCGCACGGGCCACCAGGTCGCCGTGCCCGCGGGTGATCGGATCGAAGGTGCCCGGATAGACCGCGATACAGCGATCGGACCGGGTTGGCTGGTCGCTCCCCATGCCCCATTGTGCCATCTCGCGGCGTCGCCGTGGCAGTGTCGTGCCGCGGGCGTGGCTCACGCTTCCGGCGCAGCGATGCGGAACAACGTGCCGCGCACCGCGCCGGCCTCGCGGCTGCGGTGGATACCCCAGCGCGCAGGTGGCGTCCATTCGTCGGAGTTGCCTTGTTCGACATACACGAACGCATGGTCCGCCAGCCAGCCGTTCGCATCCAGCAGTGCCGCGGTGGGCCCCCACGCCGCCGCATCGAATGGCGGATCGACGAACACGACATCGAAGCGGCCGTGTGGCTCTTGTGCGGCAAGCTCGCGGAGGGTGTCCGTGCGGCGCACGGCACCGGCCTGGTGCAGGCGGTCGAGGTCGGCTTCGATCGCGGCCGCCTGCGCCGGCTCGCGCTCGAAGAACATGGCCGAAGCGGCTCCCCGGGACAGCGCCTCGATGCCGAGCGCGCCGGTGCCGGCGAAGGCATCCAGCACGCGCGCGCCGGCGATCACCGGTGCCAGCCAGTCGAACAGCGACTGCCGCAGGCGCTGCGGCGTCGGCCGCAGGCCCGGGGCCGCCGGGACGCTCAGCCGCGATCCGCGCAAGCGGCCGCCGATGATGCGCACATGTCCGGGCGGCCGGGTGTCATGCCGGTGTTGGTTCATCGCGATACCGCCATGCATGATCGATAGCCGGGGAGGTCGGCAATCCAACCATGGATGATCGCAGATAACCCGATCGCACACGGTAAGCGCGGCGTTGGGGTACCGGTGTTAGCATTCGCTGGATTGGATCCAACGATGTGAACGCGATGCCCAATCTCTGGACCCGACTGGCCGGACGCAAGCAGCGCGACGAGCCGTTGCCGCCATCCGGCGATGTCGACGCAGCCACCCCCGAAGCGAGCGGGGATGCCGCGCTGTCCGGCATGCCGCTGCGCGCCGAACCCACCCTCCCCGAAACCGCCGAACAGGCGCGGCAGGACGCCGCGCCTGCGGAAATGGAGACGGCCTCGGGGAAGCCGCGGCGCGGGTGGCGGGAACGCCTTTCGGGCAGCGGCTTTGCGCGTGGACTGACTTCGCTGTTTGCGCGCAACCCTCCGCTCTCCGACGAACTGCTGGACGAGCTCGAGATCACCCTGCTGTCCGCCGACGTGGGCGTCGGCGCCACGACCGAGTTGATCGACCACCTGCGCCGACGCATGCACAAGCGCGAATTCGCGGATGCCGCGGCGCTGCGGGATGCGTTGCGCGAGCGCCTGATGTCGCTGCTCGAACCGGTCGCTCGGCCGCTGGACGTCGGGACCGCCAAGCCGTTCGTGCTGCTGGTGGTCGGCGTCAACGGGGTCGGCAAGACCACCACCATCGGCAAGCTCGCCCGCCTCCAGGTGGCGGAAAAGCGCGATGTGCTGCTCGCCGCCGGCGACACCTTCCGCGCCGCGGCGGTCGCGCAGTTGCAGGAATGGGGCGCACGGCTCGGCGTGCAGGTTTGCGCACAGGGACAGGGCGCCGATTCGGCCAGCGTGATCTTCGATGCGCTGCAGATGGCCGTCGCCCACCAGAAGGACGTGTTGATCGCCGATACCGCTGGCCGCCTGCATACCCGTTCCGGACTGATGGACGAACTCGCCAAGGTCAAGCGGGTGCTGGGCAAGCTCGACGCCGGCGCGCCGCACGAGGTGCTGATGGTGATCGACGGCACCACCGGCCAGAATGCAATCAACCAGGTGCGCCAGTTCATCGGCGCGGTGGGCGTGACCGGACTCGCGGTCACCAAGCTGGACGGCACCGCCAAGGGTGGCGTGGTGTTCGCGCTCGCACGCGAGTTCGCGCTGCCGATCCGGTACGTGGGACTCGGCGAACGCGCGGAGGACCTGCGCGTGTTCGACGTGCGGGCGTTCGTCGACGGACTGCTGCCCGCGAATTGATGTCGGCATCCGCACCATCATCGCGGCACCCGCTGCGCTGGATCGTGCTGGCGATCGTCGCGGTGCTGGTGGTGCTGGCGATTGCCCTCGCGGTCTACGTCCACGGCCTGTTGCAGCCGCAGCGGTTCACCGCGCTGCTGGAAAACGACCTCGCCGCCGCGGGGCTCCGCCTCGACATGCAGGAACCGGCCGAGCCCACCCTGTTCCCGCGCCCGGCGGTGCAACTGCACGCCTTCAGCCTGACCAGCATCGGATCGAACCGTCCGGTGCTGCAGGCGGCCGGCGCGACCATCGTGGTGCCGTGGCGCGCGCTGCTGCATGGCGAAGTGGCGATCGAACGGATCGACGTCGACGCGCCGCGGATCGACCTCGGCGAGGTCGAGTCGCTCATCGCGCGGCTGCCCCACCGCACCAGCGCAGCGCGGGCGCCGCGGCTGCCGACGATCGCGACCGGCATCCGGATGAGCCGCGGCACCCTCACGCGCAAAGGTACGCCACTGCTGTTCGACCTCAGTCTTCGGACCGGCGCGCTCGCGCCCGGAAAGACGTTCCGGCTCGACGCTTCGGCGCGCAGTCCCGGCGGGCGCCAATTCGTGGCCAGCGTGCAGACGGTGCCGTCGGTGCCGCACGATGGCGTCATCGGTTTCGACCCGCTGCAGGTACGTTTCACCACCGGGCCGGCCGTGGAACTGGTGCTCGACGGGCACGCAAGCTGGCGCGGCGGAACCGCCCTCGCCGCGGAGCTGGGCGGCACCCTGCGCCACCCGGCAGCGGCGCCGCCCGCCGCGGCTGCCGCTACCGTCGCGCCGGGCGGCAGCACCGGCGCGACCGCTTCCGGCGCACGCGGACGTCCCGCCACCGTCGACAAGGTCGCGCTCACCGTCCGGCCCGCGCAGGGTTCCACGCCGCTTACCGCAACCCTCGAACTCGCCGGTGATGATGCGCGGGTCGACATGCGCATCCGGCCCAGCGAATTCGGTCCGTGGTGGAACCGCCTGCTGACCGCGGGGCCGGGCCAGCCGCCCCCGCCACTCCCCTTCACCGGCACGGCGCAGCTTCGCGAGCTCGACCTCGACAGCCTCAAGGCGACCGGCATCCGGATCGAAGCCACGCCCGACCCGGCCCCGGCATCGGCAGCTTCGAACGCGCCCGCCGCGTCCGCCACGTCGGCCTCCTCGAGCGCGCGCTGAACCCATGGATGGATTCGCCCGGCGGCTGCTCGACTGGTACGACCGGCATGGCCGCCACGACCTCCCCTGGCAGGACGCACCTTCAAACCGGCGAACGCCCTACCGGGTCTGGCTGTCCGAAGTGATGCTCCAGCAGACCCGGGTCGCCACCGTCATTCCCTATTTCCAGCGCGTCGTCGCTGCGCTGCCCAACCTCCGCGCGCTGGCCGCCGCCGACGAAGACCAGGTGCTGTCGTTGTGGTCCGGCCTCGGCTATTACCGGCGTGCGCGCCATCTGCACGCGGCGGCCAAGCTGTGCGTCGCGCGCCACGGCGGCCGGCTGCCACGCAATTTCGAGGCGCTCTCCGCGCTGCCGGGACTCGGCAGGTCCACGGCCGGGGCGATCCTCGCGCTGGCGTCGGAGCGGCGCCACGCCATCCTCGACGGAAACGTCAAGCGCGTGCTGTGCCGCTACCACGGCGTCGAAGGCTGGCCGGGAGCGCATGCCGTCGCCGGCGTGCTGTGGGCCCACGCCGAAGCGCACACTCCCTCCGCTCGCGTGGGCGATTACACCCAGGCCATCATGGACCTCGGAGCGACCGTCTGCACCCGCACCCGGCCGGACTGCGCGCGCTGTCCGCAGCGGCGCTGCTGCGCGGCCCACCGGCAGGGGCGCGCCACGGCACTGCCGGCCCCACGGCCGGCACGCGAACTGCGAGAACGGCATGCCGTGTGGATCGTGTTGCGCAACCGTGACGACCGCGTGTTGCTCGAGCGTCGTCCCTCGCAGGGCGTCTGGCCTGGACTCTGGAGCCTGCCGGAAGCATCGGATGCAGACACGGCCCGCGCCGCGGCGCGGCAGTACGCCGACCTCGGCGGCGAGCCGGGCGCGCGGCTGGACGCCGTCCGCCACCAATTCACGCATTTCCGGCTGCTGGCCGCGCCGCTCGAATGGCGCGGCGTCCGCGACCGGCGTGCCGTCGCGGACGCACCAGCCGCCCGCTGGTGCAGCATGGCCGAAATCGCCGCGCTCGGCGTCCCCGCGCCGGTCAAGCGACTGCTGCTGCGGACACCGGCGGCCGCCGCGAAATGACGAACGAAATCGCGGCGGGTTAGTGGCTGGCTGCCGGCGCGGCCGTGCCGGCCCTGGCTGGGCCGCGCTTCATCTGCAGTTCGTTCACCGGCATGATCTCGAGAATCTTGCAGCGCTGGTGGTCGAAGGTGACGAAGTCGAAGTTCCGGTACAGCGTGTGGTTCTTGGCCGTCAGGGCGATACCGTTCGCGAACGCCAGATTGCGGCAGGGCGTCTGCACCGTCAGCAAGTACAACTGGTTGACGCCAAACCAGACTCCCACGGTGTCCGGCGAGAGATACTGGAAACCATTGACCTGGTAGTAGCGGACATGATCGACGGGCGCCTCGGCGTATTGCCGGTAGCGCGCGAGATCCCGCGCCTCGCGGGGGGTTTGTTGCGCCCCCGCGGGGACCGCGGATGTGCCGGCGAGCAGGGCCGCGAGGGCCGCGACCTTGCAGAATTCCTTCATTCTGATGCACCTCGATCGCCAGTGAGGTTTTTTGACTATACTGCCGCCGCGGGGGTTTGGCGTGATGGCCAGACCGCCCGTTCGCAGCGACAGGAGCGATCCGCCGTGTCCCACAACCCGAGGACGGCCGCAGGCGCTGGTCCTGCCCGTCCGCCCACGCCACCGCAGCCGCGGTCGCTGGCATGGATCGCACGGCCGCTATCGGAACTCTCCACCAGTCGCTTCAACCTGAGGGCCGGATTGACTTGCGACAGCCTGATCAGCGTGGTGCTGGTCGCCGCCGCGCTCTGGTACGGGCAGATGCGCACCTTGGCCGCCGCGCTGACCGTGCTCCTCGGCCTGTTCGCCTTCACCTTCATCGAGTACGCCGCGCACCGCTGGCTGTTCCACGGCCATACCGGCCCGTTCGAGGCAGGCCACGACAACCACCACCGCGATCCGCTCGGCGACGACGCGCTGCCATTCTTCCTGCCACCGATTTTCATGTGCGCCCTCGCCGCGCTGTTCGCGCTGACGATGCCGGGCGGCTACGCACTGCTGCTGGCGGGCATCATCGCCGCCGGCTATGCCGCCTACGGCCTGAGCCACGTCGTGATCCACATGCGGCGCTTCAAGAGCCCGTGGATGCGCCGATGGGCTGGCTTCCACAACATCCACCACTATCACCCGGCAAGCAACTTCGGGGTGACGACCGGGTTGTGGGACCTCCTGCTCGGGACTCGCTATCGGCGCGCACCGCGAACCGGCGGCGGGGCGTCCATGGGGAAGAAAGCTTTCTGACGCGGGTTTGCGCGGATCCCACCCCGACGATTCCTTCGTTTGCGTCCAGGACGTTGTCCCGCTCCGCGCCGGCGAACAAACGGCTGTGCGAAGAACAAGGCTCTCTGACGCGGTTTTGCGTAGATTCCACACGGAGGATTCCCGGGTCCGCGTTCATCCGCGCCGGCACGCTCCGCACCGCCCTGACTCCGAAGCCGCCACCGCACCCGCCGAGCGCGATCGTTTATCATTCTCATTTGCGTGCCGCTGGAGCCATCATGGACCGCCGCGATTTCCTCAGGGCCGCCAGTCTCTCGGCGCTGGCGGCGGGCCTTGCTGTCCCCGGCGCACAAGCGCTCGCGAACGCGCGGCCAATGCCTGCTCCCGACCCTTCCGCCGCGGCCGACGCAACCGGCAAGGCGGACTACACCCTGCGGATCGCGGCCGGTGTGCTGGAACTCGCACCGCAACGTTTCGTGTCGACGACGCTCTACAACGGCGGCTTCCCGGGTCCGCTGCTGCGCTTCACGGAAGGCCGTCGGACGGTCGTCGACATCTTCAACGACGCCGGCCACGATGAGCAATTGCACTGGCATGGCCAGTACCTGCCGGACAGCATCGACGGCGCCGCCGAGGAACGCACGCCGCCGATTCCCGCGCACGGCCATCGCCGCGAGGTCTTCACGCCCAACCCGTCGGGCCTGCGCTTCTACCACACCCACGTTCGCGCGGGCGCCGATCTATCGCGCGGCCTGTACAGCGGCCAGGCCGGCCCCGTGTACATCGAGCCGCGGCGCGAGCCCGGCGCCCACGACCGCGAGGTGTTCCTGACGCTCAAGGAATTCGAGCCGTACCTGACGCGCATGGACGACGATTCACCCTTCATGGCGCCCGCCGGCATGGAAATCCCGCTGGTGACGATCGCCGCGCAGTCCGACCCGAACGCAGGCCGGGTGCCGCCCGGCTACGAGCTTGCCTACGGCGCTTCCGCGATCAACGGCAGGATGCTCGGCCATGGCGAACCGATCCGGGTGAAACGCGGCGAGCGCGTGATGCTGCACGTCGTCAACGCCAGCGCCACCGACAACCACAGCCTCGCGCTGCCGGGGCACACCTTCAAAGTGATTGCACTGGACGGCAATCCGGTGCCGCGCCCAGCCAGGGTGCCGGTGTTGTGGCTCGGCGCCGCCGAGCGCGTGTCCGCGATCGTCGAAATGGATCATCCGGGCGTGTGGGTGCTCGGCGATGCCATCGACTCCGTCCGCGATGGGGGCATGGGCATCGTGGTCGAGTACGCGGGTTCCACCGGCAAACCCCGGTGGGCTGCGCCGCCCCCGTTCCGATGGGATTACCGGCTGTTCGCCGACCCGTCGCACAAGGTGCAGACGCCGGACGAAGTGATCGACATGCTGATCACCGCGCACCAGAGCGCCGCCGACGGATTCGACCGGTACGCGATCAACGGCGTTCCCTACGACTGGAAGACGATGCCGGTGACGCGCCGGCTGAAGCTCGGCGGGCGCTACCGGTTGCGGTTTCGCAACGCCAGCGGCGACATCCATCCGCTGCACCTGCACCGCCACACGTTCGAGGTCGTGAATCTGCACGGCCATGCGACCGCCGGGATCATGAAGGACGTGGTGCTGGTGCCGCCGTTCCAGACCACCGAAGTCGATTTCACCGCGGACCTGCCCGGCCTCAGCCTGTTCCACTGCCACATGCAGCAGCACATGGATTTCGGCTTCATGGCCCTGTTCGAGACATCCTGAGGGGCACGATCGCGCGGCGGCGGTCGCCGCCAGATCTTGCACGTGGCGATTACATTTCGACGCGTAAGCTGACTCGCCGCACATACGGCGGCCGGCCAACGGAGGCAATCATGAAGATGCTGAAGAAGACGTTCGCAATGGGCCTGACGGGTGCGATGGCGGCGGCCATCGCGTTCGCCGCGTTCGCGCACGGCAACGCGCAGACCGAAATCAGCACCGCACGCGCCCACGCGATGATGGCCCAGAGCGCCAACACAGTCGCGATGGCACACACCCACCTCCACCACGTGATCAATTGCCTGGTGGGACCCGGTGGCCAGGGCTTCGACGCCACCGCCGGCACGCCGTGCAAGGGCCAGGGCAACGGCGCCATCCCGGACTCGGCGGGCAACTCCGCGTTGCACGGGAAGCTGCAGGGCGCCCTCGCCGACGCACAGGCCGGGCTCGAGGCCAACTCGCTCGCGAGCGTGCACAGCCAAGCCGGCAAGGTCGCCGCCGCGCTCCAGGCGACACCCGCGCAACCGTCCAGCGCCGGCAACTCCTGGTAATCGCGGGCGCGGCCACGGCAACATCGCGGCCACGCTCCCGCGCGCTGACCTGGATCAGCCGAACCCGACGGCTGGCGGAGCAGACTGTATTGCCGCCAGCCCGAGCAGCGCACATGCCGACCCGATACCCCCGCGTTTCCGCCTCGATCCTCGATGCCATCGGCGACACGCCGCTGCTGGAGCTCGACGGCATCTTCGCCAAATGCGAGTACCTCAATCCGTCCGGCTCGATCAAGGCACGGATCGCCAAGCACATCGTCGAGCGCGCCGAGGCGGACGGGCGCCTCAGGCCCGGCGACACCATCGTCGAGGCGACCAGCGGGAATACCGGCAATGCCTTCGCGATGGTCGCGGCGGTCAAGGGCTACCGGATGCTGGTGGTGATGCCCGAGGGCCTTTCCAGCGAGCGCGTCGCGATCTCGCGCGCTTTCGGGGCCGAGGTGCTGTTCTGCGGCACCTTCCACGTCAACGATGCCCTGGAGCGGGCACGCGAACTCGGCCGACAGCCCGGGTTCTTCTTTCCGGGCCAGTTCGAATCCGAATGGAACGTCGAGGAAAACCGCGAATGGCTCGGGCCCGAAATCCTTGCGCAGTTGCCTGCTGGCCGCGTGCCGGATGCATTCGTGCACGGCGTCGGCACCGGCGGCACCCTGATCGGAGTCGGGCAGGCGTTCCGCAAGGTCAATCCGACGGTGCGCCTGTTCGCGATGGAACCCTCCGAATCCTGCACGCTCCTCTGCGGGGAAGTCGCCCTGCACCAGATCGAAGGCATCTCCGACGGCTTCGTGCCGGGCATCTTCGCGAAGCATCGCAATCTCGTGGACGACATGCTGAGCGTGTCGAGCAGCGATGCCGTCGCGGAGATGCGCAACCTCGCGCGCAGCCGCGGGCTGTTCTGCGGGCCGAGCTCCGGCGCCCACCTGATCGCTGCACGCCGGGTGCGCGAGCAGTACCCTGAACTCGAAACCATCGTCACCATCCTCGACGACGAAGGCGAAAAATACCTCCACGACTTTTTCATGCACCCGGCGGCCGACCAGCCGGTGCCGTTTCACTGATCGTGCGATCTGCCAGTCCGGGTGGGCGTGCGCGTTGAGTCCTTCGACAAGCCAAGGACAGACCACGTGAGCGACGCGAACAGAGTCGAAAGCCTTCGACTCCGGCCCTGCGGACCCTGTGCCCCGGGGGGAACGGATCGAGAAGAGACTGCCACCCAGAACAGCCATCCATGACCTGACTTTCCACAACAGCCGATCACCAGGAGATCGAGAACATGACCCAGCGGCTCAATTACGCCAAGGCGTCCCCGGAGGGTTTCAGGGCCATGCGCACCCTGCAGGCGCACGTCGACCGCTCGGGGCTCGAGCCCAAGCTGCTGGAACTCGTGAAGATGCGCGCCTCGCAGATCAACGGCTGCGCGTATTGCCTCGACATGCACAGCAAGGACGCGCGCGCGATGGGCGAAACCGAGCAGCGCCTGTACCTGCTCGACGCGTGGCGCGAATCACCGTTCTACTCGGACCGCGAACGCGCGGCGCTCGCCTGGACGGAAGCCGTGACCCGAATTTCCGCGAACGCCCTCCCCGATGACTTGTACGCGGAAGTCCGCGGACAATTCGACGAAAGAGAGCTGGTCGACCTGACGTTCGCCATCATCGCGATCAATGGCTGGAACCGCCTCGCGATCCCGTTCCGTTCCGAGCCCGGCCACTACCAGCCGCGCACCGGCGCGAACGGCGCCTGACACATGGCGGGCGTGGCGCTGTTCGACTTCCCGCAGCTTCTCGAAGCGGCGTTCCGGCAGGACGAGCCGCAGCGACTGCTGTTCGTGTTCGCGCAACGGCAACTCGACAGCCAGGCCACCGCAGCGCAACGGGAAGCGTTCGAACGCGGCGAAGGCGGCCACCTGCAGCCGTGCCTGTGCGTCGACAAGGCGCCAGGTGAGATCGCCGATTTCGCATCGCTCGTCGCGGAGTCCGAGCGGACCGGCCAGCACTGGGATATCGTATTCGTCGGAAGCCTCGCGGGCCGCGGCGG